>JBPEXC010000154.1:0-8895 GCA_052032035.1 Acidimicrobiales bacterium
GCTCGGGGTGACGACCCTGTTCGTCACCCACGACCGGGAGGAGGCGATGGCGGTGTCGGACCGCATCGTCGTGCTCGAGGGCGGCCACGTCGCCCAGCTCGGCTCGGCGATCGACCTCTACCGCTCGCCCCGGTCGCGCTTCGTGATGAACTTCACCGGTGCCACCGTCGAGCTCCCCGGGCAGGTGACCGAGACGGGGCCCGAGCGCTCCACGATCGTCACCCCGGTCGGCACGTTCCGAATCCCGGTCACCGACTCGAGCGTCGGCGCCGAGGTGGCGGTCTGCATCCGCCCCGACGACTTCACCCTCGCCGACGGTTCGGCGTCCGACACCGACCACCTCGGTGTCGACGGCGTGCTGATCGATGCCGCCTTCCTCGGCACCAGCGCCGAGGTCCGTGTCGAGGTGGCCACCGGCGACGGTGCCACCACCCTGATCCCCGTCCGCCTGCCGGCCCGCCAGTTCGAGCGGTTGCCGGCGGTGGGCGACCCGATTCGTCTGGCCGTCGACCTCGCCCACGTGCAGCTCTTCCCCGCCTGACGTTCCCCCAGCCAACCAGCCCTGCGTCGCAGCCCACCGGGCCTGCTTCGTCCATCCCGTCGAGACCCGATCTCGAGATTGGAACCCCCATGCCATCCCCCCGCCCTGTTCGTCGCGCCCTCGCCGGCGCCCTGGTGCTCTCGTTGGTGGCCGCCGCCTGTGGCGGCAGCACCGACGAGACCAGCACCGACGACGAGACCAGCACCGAGACCTCCGCCGCCGAGACGACGGAGGAGACCACCACCGACGACGACACTGCCACCGATGACACCGCCACCGATGACACCGCCGAGGCGGCCGCCGGCGGGCTGGCGTCGATGGACGAGATCGCCGCCATGTGCCCCGCCGACACGGCCCCCGACACCCTGGTGTTCTCCACCTGGGCCGGCCAGGAGGAGCTGATCGGCCCGTCGTTCCAGTCGTTCACCGACGCCACCGGCATCGAGGTCGAGTTCCTCGTCAACGACCTCGGCGATCGCCTCACCAAGATGGCCGCCGAGTCCGGGGCCCCGACGATCGACGTGGCCATCGTGCCCGTCAACGAGGTCGCCGCCCTCTACCAGAACGGCGTCACCGAGGACGCCGACGCCTCGATCCCGAACTACGACCAGCTCCTCGACGTCGCCAAGATCGAAGGCGGCTACGGCGGCTCGATCATCCAGTTCGGCATCGCCTACAACCCCGAGTACGTCGAGACCCCGACGTCGTGGGCCGACCTGTTCGCCGAGGACTACGCCGGCCACGTCGCCTTCGCCACCATGCCCAACTCGGGCGGCTACGCCACCCTCGCCATGCTCAACCGCATGGCCGGCGGCACCGACGACGACCTCACCCTCGCCATCGAGCAGGTGGCCGAACACACCGACGACATCGCCACCTTCTACCCCAACAGCCCGGCGGTCGAGCCCCAGGTGGCGGCCGGTGAGGTGTGGCTCTACCCCGACATCGGCGGCGCCGTCCTGGCGTCGGTCGACCGAGGCAACCCCGTCGAGTTCGTCGTGCCGTCCGAGGGCGGCCCCGTCGGCATGAACACCCTCGTCGTGCCCGCCGGCAGCGACCACCTCGACTGCACCCTCGCCTTCATCTCCAACTTCTTCGGCCAGGAGGTGCAGGCCGCGTGGGCGGAGAACCTCTACTACGGCTCGGTCAGCTCGGAGTTCACCGTGCCCGACGGGCTCACCGTCTACCCGAACGACCCCGACTCCATCGTCGAGCTCGACTGGACGACCATGTCGGCCAACGGCCCGGACACCATCGACCTCTGGAACCGTCTGGTGGTCGGCTGACATGAAGCTCGCCCCCACCCTGACGTCCTCTCCCGCCAAGGCGGCCGGTCTCATCAGCCCGGTCGCGGTTGTCATCGGGGTGGGGGCCATCGGGCCCCTCGTGGTGCTCGTCCTCTACTCGTTCGGGATCCTCG
Source organism: Acidimicrobiales bacterium (assembly GCA_052032035.1). Classification (GTDB taxonomy): domain Bacteria; phylum Actinomycetota; class Acidimicrobiia; order Acidimicrobiales; family SZUA-35; genus JAWSVN01. Next base: position 1,962 of record JBPEXC010000154.1, read on the forward strand.
GCAACAACGAGGCCCCCGGCCTCCAGCTCTACGGCGAGATCCTCGGCGACACCTACTTCCTCAACACCTTCTGGCGGTCGCTCAAGCTGGCCGTCGTCGTGTCGGCGGTGTCGCTCGTGGTCGCCGTCCCCCTCGCCTTCCGGATCTCCCGGGCGAGGGGGTGGGCCCGCACCCTGCTCACCTGCCTGGTCGTGCTGCCGCTGCTGATCAACATCGTGGTCCGCAACCTCGGCTGGGTGCTGGTCCTCAGCCCCAACGGCGTGCTCAACTCGCTCCTCTCCCCCTTCGGCGTGTCGCAGGCGCTGCTCGGCACGGTCAGCGGCATCGGCGTCGTGCTCGTGCACGTGTCGATCCCGCTCGTCGTCCTCCCGCTCCTGGCCTCGATCGACCGCCTCGACCCGGCGCAGAGCGAGGCCGCCCAGGCCCTGGGCGCCCATCCCGCCCTGGCCTTCGTCCGCTTCACCCTCCCCGCCATCGCTCCGGGGTTGCTCGCCGGCGCCGTGCTGTCGTTCGTGATCGGCATCGGCTCGCTCGTCACCCCGATCTTCCTCGGCCAGGGCCGCACGATGGTGGTGCCGACCCTGATCATCCAGCAGATCTCGACCTTCCGTTGGGAGCGGGCGGCGGCCCTGTCGATGCTGCTCTTCGTGCTCGTCGTCGCCGCGGTCGTCGCCATGCAGCGCTGGTCGCAGCGCCTCGCCCGGGGACGCAGCGAGGCGGCGCGACGCCGGGGCCGCCTCCTGCGGGCCCGACTCCTCACCCGGGCGGCCACCTCGCTCAATCGCCTCCCGGTGGCCGAGGCCCCGCGGCGCTGGGCGATGCGGGCCTACCTCGTCGTGGTCACCGTGTTCCTCCTCCTGCCGATGGCTGTCATCCTCAAGACGGGCGTCGACGACTCCCAGATCCCCACCGCCGAGTGGCACGCCTTCACCACCGAGTGGCTGCGCGAGGCGGTGACCGAGGACGGCTACCGCACCCAGCTGTTCCTGTCGCTGCGCCTCGCCGTCGTCGCCGTCACCCTCGGCCTCGTGTTGTCCGGGGCGGCGTCGTGGGCCATCGTGCGCCACCGGTTCCCCGGGCGCGACGCGGTGATCGCCTTCCTGATGTCGCCCCTGCTGATGCCCCAGGCCGCCCTCGCCGTCGGGTTCGTGCTGTTCTTCCTCATCCTCGGCACCGCCCCGAGCTTCGAGCGGCTGCTGTTCGCCCACGTCGTGGTGACGATCCCCTACATGACCCGGGTGCTCGTCAGCACCTTCGAGAACCTCGACGCCCAGATGGAGGAGGCCGCCGCGGCCTGCGGCGCCCGCCCGGGCACCGTCTTCCGCCGCATCACCCTCCCCCTCGTCCGGTCGGGCGTCTTCACCGCCTGCCTGTTCGGCTTCCTCCAGTCGTTCGACGAGGCTGCCATCAGCGTGCTGATCGCCAGCGGCAACACCACCACCCTGCCCGTCAAGCTGATGAGCGACATGTCGTTCCAGCCCTCGCCGGTGGGGGCCGCCATCTCGGCGATCCTCATCGTGCTCGTCGTCGCCGTCGTCGTCCCCCTCGAACGTCGCTTCGGCATCTCCTCCAGCGCCGTCGTCGCCGGCCGCGACGAGACCTGACCCGAAAGGACCCCCCATGCTCGTCACCGACGTTCCCGCCTTCAGGAACTTCTGGTATCCCGTCGCCTTCGTCGAGGACCTGGCCGACGGCCCGATCGCCCGCACGGTGCTCGGCGAGAAACTCGTGGTGTGGGCCACCGCCGCCGACCTCGACGCCGACCCCGGCGCCGAACCGGTGGCCGCCGCCCACGACGTGTGCCCCCACCGCGCGTCGGCCCTGTCGATCGGCTGGGTCTCCGACGGCTGCGTCGTGTGCCCGTACCACGGGTGGGAGTTCGGCGGCGACGGCAAGGCCGTCCACATCCCCCAGCTCGACGAGGGCATCCCGGTGCCGCCGAAGGCGAAGCTGTCGACCGTGCACGCCACCGCCGCCTACGGGGTGGTGTGGGTGGCGCTCGACGAACCGGTCGGCGGCCTGCCCGAGATCCCCGAGTTCGAGGCCGACGGGTTCCGCACGGTGCGCCAGTTCGACGAGATCTGGGCGGCCGCTGCGCCGCGCCTGGTCGACAACTCCTTCGACCCGGCCCACGTGGCCTTCGTCCACAAGGACACCTTCGGCACCCCGGACAACGCCCGCATCGACCCGCCCGAGATCTCCTTCACCGACGTCGGGCTCGAGGCCCGCACCGAGATGCGGGTCGAGAACCACCTCGAGGTGGCGAAGAAGGCCAACCAGATCGGCGAGGAGTCGACCGTGCGGACCACGGTCAGCCAGTTCGTCGCCCCGTTCCTGCGGGTGATGCGCATCTCCTACCCCAACGGCCTGCGTCACCTCCTCGTCACCGGCATCTGCCCGGTCGACGACGACCACCTCCGCCCCGTGCAGTGGGCGATCCGCAACGACACCGAGGCCGACGTGCCCGCCGCCGACGTCGTCGCCTTCGACCGGGCCGTCACCCTCGAGGACCAGTGGCTCCTCGAGCACACCAGCCCCGACTACGAGCTCGAGCCGACCCAACTCGTCCATCTCAAGGTCGACCGGGGCACCCTCGCGATCCGCAAGATCTACCGCCAGATCGTCGACGGCACGTGGCCCGCCCTCGCCCGGCGTCAGGCCGCCCCGACGGCGACGAGCCCCGAACCGACCGCCGCGAGCACCGCCGGCGCCGCCGAGGTGCCGATCGTCGACATCTCGGCGTTCGACGACGGCGACCCGGCCGAACGGCGGGCGATCGCCGAAGCCGTGGCCGAGGCGTGCACCGAGGTCGGCTTCGTGCTGATCGCCGGGCACGGCGTGCCCGGCCCCCTCCAGGACGACTTCTACGACATCTCCAAGGCCTTCTTCCAGCTGCCGCTGGAGACCAAGCTCGCCGTCCGGTCCCCGATCGACTCGCTGTTCCAGGGCTACGCCTGCCCGGGCGACGGGCCCGGGTTCCACACCAGCGAGCGTCAGTCGTTCAACGTCGGCCGGTTCGACACCGTGGCCGAGGCGATCGCCGCCGGCGCCCCGAGCGACATCGGCGATCACCTCCACCCCGCCCTCTGGCCGGCCGAACCGGCCGAGTTCCGCTCGGTGTGGCGGGCCTACTTCGCCGAGATGGACGCGCTGGCGGCCCGGCTGATGCGCATCTTCGAGGCCGGACTCGGCCTGACCACCGGCCGCCTCGCCGACTTCGTCGGGCACGACCCGTCCAACCTCGTGGCCAACTACTACAGCGACGACATCGACTCGGGCCACGAGCCGTCACCGTTCCGGTTCAAGGCGCATCGCGACGGCGACATCTTCACGATGCTCCACCAGGACGGCGGGCCCGGCGCCCTCCAGATCCACCAGCGCCACCGCGGGTGGCGCGACGTGAGCCCGGTGCCCGGGACCTACGTCGTCAACATCGGCGAACAGCTCGAACGGCTCACCAACGACCGCTTCGTCGCCACCCCCCACCGGGTACTCAACCCCCCGGCGGGGGCCGACCGATCGATCCCGCGGATGTCGTCACCGTTCTTCGTCAAGGCCGCCCTCGACGCCGTGGTCGCGCCCCTGCCCGAGCTGATCGGGCCGGGTGAGGAGCCCCACTACGAGCCGATCACCGGCCGGGGTTGGCTCAACCGCAGCGTGGCCGACATCTATGCCGGCAACGACTCGACGGTCCAGTTCGAGCAGCTCGCCGACGCCGACCCGAGCCTGCGCTGACTCACCAGGGGACCGTCTCGCCGAGGCGATCGACGAAGCGACCGCCCCACGACGCATCGACCTCGCCGAGGAAGCCGGCGATGTCGGCCACGGCGTCGTCGAGGTCGAGGGGCGCCTCGGCCCCGCCCATCTCGGTGCGGATCCAGCCCGGGTTCAACGACACGGCCGCCACGCCCCGAGCGCCCAGGTCGCGCTGCATGGTCACGGTGATCATGTTCAGCGCGGCCTTCGAGGCGTTGTAGGCGTAGTCGACGTCGACGCCGACCCCGAACGACCCGAGCTGCGACGAGACGTTCACCACGACCGACCCGGCGCCGAGCAACGGCAGCAGGGCCCGGGTGACGTTGAGGGGGCCGATCACGTTGGTGCCGAGCACGGCGGCGACGGCGGCCGGCTCCACACGTTCGAGGGGCCCGGCGGACGCCTCCCAGTCGGCGTCGGGAGCCGCCTTGACGCCCGCGTTGTTGAGGACCACGTCGAGCGGCGCGCCCTCGAGGCGCTCGGCGACGACGGGCACGGCGGCGGCGCACGACGCCGGATCGGTGGTGTCGAGTCGGACCAGGTCGCCGTCGGGGTCGGGGCGTCGCGCGGTGCCGATCACCCGGTGGCCGCGCAGACGCAGCGCCGGGACGAGGGCCGCCCCGATCCCCCGAGAGGCCCCGGTGACGAGGATCGTTCGACTCGTCATCGGCGACGCGGTCATCGGAACCGCCGGAGCACGGCGAGGTCGTCGGCGTCGAGGGTGGCGTCGGGGCCCCGCTCGATCAGGTCGACGAAGCCGTCGTCGGGCGCCATCGTCGTGATGGCGTAGAGCCGGTCGTCGCCGGTGTTGGTGATCCGGTGGACCGAGCCGGCGGGCAGCACGAGGAACTGGCCGGCCCGCACGGGTGTCTCGACCCCGTCGCACTCGGCCACCCCCTCGCCGGCCAGGAACCAGAACGTCTCGACCGAGCGGGGGTGGGAGTTGGGCGGTTGGGCGCCGCCCGGATCCCAGACCTCGAACGTCACGCTGGTGTCGTCGGGGCCGTCGGGGGCCTTCACGACGGCGAGCTTCACGGTGTCGCCGGCGGTGATCCGGTGGCAGGGGGCGGTGGCGGCGTCATGCAGCTGCATCGGTCTCGTCCTGTCGGGGGCGGAGGTGGTCGGTGGCGAAACGCCGGATGAGGGCGAGGTCGCTGCCGGGCGGGCCGATGACGGCGAGCCCGATCGGGAGGCCGTCGATCGTGCCGGCGGGCACGACGACGACGGGGGCACCAGCCAGGCCGGCCAGACAGGTGAGCCGCAGGGTCGCCGCGCGACGGTCGGCCGCCGCGGTGCCGGTGACGGGCGGCGGCGGGCCGGCGGCGGCGGGTACGACCAACGGGCCCTCGGCCAGCAGTTCGTGGAGCCGGGTCCGCACCCGCGCGGCCACCTCGGCCTGGGCGGCGACGTCGGCGTCGGTCACCCCCGACGCCATCTCGAACCGACCGGCGATGCCAGGCCCCATCGGCGGTCGGCGGGCGGTGAGCCACTCGCCGTGGGCCAACCACGCCTCACGGGCCTGGCGGGTGCGCTGCGCGGCCAGCGCCGTCTCGAGATCGACACCGACCTCGACCACGGGGGCGTCGGCCAGGAGCTCGTTCGCCCGCAGGACCTGCGCGACCTCGGCGTCGACCCCGCCCCGGGCCTCGTCGAACGTCTCGGCCACGACGCGCACCGGCCCGGCGAGCTCGCGGGCCTTCGGATCGTCAGAATCAGCGTCATCGGTGGCGCCGAGCAGGGCCGCCGCCCCGGCCGCCAGCACGCGGCCGTCGCGGGCGAAGAGGCCGACGGTGTCGAAGCTCGGGGCGAGCGGCACCACACCCTCGATCGGGACGGCGCCGTGGCTCGGCCGCCACCCCAGGATCCCGCAGTAGCTGGCGGGCACGCGGATCGACCCGGCGGTGTCGGTGCCGAGGGCGAGGTCGACGAGGCCGCCGGCGACCGCGGCCGCCGACCCGGCCGACGAGCCGCCGGGCACGTGTCCGGGGGCGGCCGGGTTGGTCGGGGTGCCGTCGTGGACGTTGGTACCCGAGAGCGAGAAGGCCAGTTCGTCGGTGACGGTGCGACCCACGACGGAGGCGCCGGCGGCGACGAGGCGATCGACCGCGGGGGCCGACCGCTCGGCCGGGGCGCGCCCCTCCGCGAACGCGGGGTTGCCGGCGCGGGTCACGGTGCCGGCCACGTCGAAGAGGTCCTTCACCCCCAGGCGACTGCCGACCAGCGGCCCGGGCGGCGCGTCGGCGGCACCGGCCACCAGCACCCCGGTCGGGCCGACGAACGCCCCGAGCGGGTCGTCGATCGCGTCCCCTCCCGTCGGCCCGGTCACGGCGCCACCGCCGTCGCGACCGTCGCGAGGTCGGTGCTGAACCCGAAGCACTGCCGCACGTTGTAGACCGTGGCATCCCAGCAGAAGTCCGGCGACGTCGTGGCCGACGCGTCCTCGAGGAGCACGACGTCGTAGCCGATGCAGGCGGCGTCGATCAGGGTCGCCAGCACGCACTGGTCGGCGTTCACCCCGGCGAACAGCAGCGTCGTCACGTCGAGTCCCCGCAGGATGCTGTCGAGCTCGGTGTCCCAGAACCCGCTCATCCGGTGCTTGTGGACCATGGCGTCGCCGGGATCCCGCACGGCCTCGAGCTCGTCGACGAGGGCTGCGCCCCACGAGTCGCGCTCCAGCACCGGATGCCCGGTCGGCACCGGCGAGCCGATCCCGACGTCACGACCCTCGGGGTCGTAGACGTGGGCCACGCCCGGCGGCAGGTTGAGCCGGTCGGGGCGGGTGCCCCAGTCGACCCACACGACGGGCACGCCGGCGTCCCGCAGGGTCGGGATGCCGGCGACCAGGGGGGCGATCGGGGTGCGGGCCGGGGCGACGTCGACATCGATCGACGCCAACCAGCCGGCCGGGTGGCAGAAGTCGTTCTGCATGTCGACGACCACCAGCGCCGTGCGGGCCACGTCGAACTCGATCGGTCGCGGCAGCGCCGGCGCCGTCGCCCAGCGTTGGGGTCGTGGGCTGCCCAGCCGCACCGCGTCGGCGCCGGCGGTCCAGGTGCGGCGCCCCGCGCCGATCGTGCCGTCGCTCACGACGCCGCCCGCCGCGAGACGTGGGCGTGGCCGATGCGCCAGCCGTCGTCGGTGGCGACCCACACCTGGGTGCGCTGCACCAGCACACCGC
>JBPEXC010000155.1:0-14533 GCA_052032035.1 Acidimicrobiales bacterium
CGTACATGGGTGCCCCCGACGGCCGCCAGGCCACCGTCGTCGGCGTCGACGCCGACGAACGCCCCGTCGTCGATCATCGCCGGCACGAAGAAGGCGGCCCCGGCGTCGCTGGCGTGCAGGCGGCTGATCGCGGCGAGGTCGTCGCGGCCCAGTCGACGCACCTCGGGCGGGGGTCGCTCGCCTCGACGGCGGTGGGGCCAGTGGTAGCGGTGGTAGGTGCGATCCCACACGGTGGATCGGCCCGCGGACCGCATCGCCTCGGCGACACCGAGCGGGCCGGTGATCAGGCAGCTCGGCAGCTCCGGGGCCAACTCGGCGAGGAGCGCGAGCGATCCGTCGGGGGCGGCGGTCGACACCGCGTAGACCACGTGGTCGGCGACGCCGGTCGTCGGGTCCGTGCCGAGATCGACGAGGCCGACCGCGGCGTCACCGCGGCGCCACCACCGCGAGCGCGACCAGTGGGGCTCGGCCAGATCGGCCAGGGCGTAGAGGTGGTCGGCGCGATCGCGGCGGTAGAGCTCGACGAGGCGGCGGCGAGCGGTCTCGTCTCGCGGATCGATCGGCGTCGGCATCTCGGGAGTCTCGGCCGCCGCGCCGCTCAGAGTCGGCCGGCCTCGATCACCCGGTCGAGGAACTGGCGGGTCCGGGGGTGGCTCGGCGACTCGAACAGCTCGGCCGGCGGGGCCGCCTCGAGCACCCGTCCCTCGTGGAGGAAACACACCGTGTTGGCGACGTCGCGGGCGAATCCCATCTCGTGGGTGGCGAGCACCATCGTCATGCCGCCGGCGGCCAGTTCACGGATGGCGGCGAGCACCTCGCCGACGAGTTCGGGGTCGAGGGCCGAGGTCACCTCGTCGAGCAGGAGCACCTCGGGGTCGGTCATCAACGCCCGGACGACGGCGGCGCGCTGGTTCTGGCCCCCGCTCATCCGGTTCGGGTAGGCGCGGGCGTGGTCGCCGAGGCCGAAGCGGGTGAGGAGGTCCATCGCTCGCTCCTCGGCATCCGCCTTCGGCATCCCGTGGGCCCGCCGGGCCCCGAGGGTCACATTGTCGAGGACATCGAGGTGGGGGAAGAGGTTGTAGCTCTGGAACACGATGCCGATCCTCCGCCGCACGGCGTCGGTGTCGGTGCCGCGCACGGTGATGTCGACGCCGTCGAGGAGGATCTCGCCCTCGTCGATGCGGTCGAGGAGGTCGACGCAGCGCAGGATCGTCGACTTCCCGCAGCCGCTCGGCCCGATCAGGCACACCACCTCGTGCTCGTCGACCGCCAGGTCGACGCCGCGCAACACCTCGACGTCGCCGAAGGACTTCTGGACGCTGCGGAGTTCGAGCTTGGGGGGCATCAGATCTGGGCCTGGGCGCGCTGGCGCCGGTAGCGGTCGCTGTAGACGTCGACGAACCGGGTCATCGGGATGCTGAGGGCGAGGAAGAGCAGGGTCGCCACCATGTACGACGTGTAGTTGAAGGTGCGGGAGGTGTAGATCTGGGCCTCGCGCACGGCCTCCCTGGCGCCGAGCACCGACAGCAGCGCCACGTCCTTCTGGAGGCTGACGACCGTGTTCATCAGCGCCGGCACGACGTTGCGCACCGCCTGGGGCAGGATCGCGAACCGCATCGCCTGCCACTGGGTGAGCCCGAGGGCGCGGGCCGAGGAGCGTTGCGACTCCGGCACGGCCTCGATTCCCGACCGGTAGATCTCGGCGGTGTAGGCGGCGTAGCTGAGGGTGAGCGCAGTCATCCCCCAGAAGGTGGTGCCCCGCGGCAGGCCCGGGAGCTGCAGTGCGGGCACACCGAACCCGAGCAGGAGGATCAACAGGATCAGCGGGATGCCGCGCAACACGTCGACGAAGACCACGGCGAGTGCCCGAACGGGGAAGAACGCCGGGCCGCGGAGACTCCGCATGACCGCCACCACCAAGGCCAGCACCGGCACGGTGAGCATCGAGATGGCGAAGAACTCGAGGTTGCGCCAGAAGCCGTCGATGACGGCGGGCGCGGCGGCGACGAAGTCGTCGCGGTCGAAGAACTGGTCGCGGACCCGTGGCCAGTTGGGGGAGGAGGCGACCAGCCAGGCACCGCCGCCGAACACGAGCACGCTCGAGACGACGGCGATCAGGCTGGCCTTGGCCCCCTCCTCACCCCACAGACGACGCAACGGTCAGGTCCGCTGGCTGCCGGTCAGCTGCCGAGGGTCGGGATCGACCCGCCCTGGTTGAGCCACTCGTCCTCGAGTTCGTCGAGGGTGCCGGCAGCGTCGAGAGCGGCGAGGGCCTCGTTGACGCACGGCACGAGGGGGCTGCCGTCCTCGAACAGCATCCCGAGTTCCTCGGGGTCGCCGTCGACCGGCAGCACGCCGAGGATCGACGCCTCGGGGATCTCGACCGCCGTGATGTAGTAGGCGGTCGGCAGGTCGAACACGATCCCGTCGATCTGGCCGGCGTCGAAGGCGGCCTTGGCGGCGGCGTTGTCGTCGAAGACCTGGACCTCGGCGTCGGGGGCGATCACCGTTTCCGCATAGTCGAGCGACGTGGTGCCGATCGCAGCGCCGAGGCGGGCAGTCTTCAGATCGGCCAGGGTGGTGGCCGATGCGATCGGCGAGTCGGCGGCGCCGATCACGGCCTGCTCGGTCTGGTAGTAGCCATCGGAGAAGTCGACGACCTCGTCGCGCTCGGCGGTGATCGAGTACTGCTGGATGTTGAAGTCGTACTCCTTCTCACCCGGGGCGATCGCCTCGTCGAAGCCGGTCCGCACCCACTCGACGGTGTCGACGCCGAGTTCGTCGGCCAGGGCGTAGACCACGGCCGACTCGAAGCCCTGGCCGTTGGTCGGATCGTCGTCGACCATCCACGGCTCGAACACGGGCTCGCCGGTGGCGACGGTCAGCACACCCTGGGTCTTCAGCGTGACGGTGTCGCACGTGGCTGGTTCGTCGCCGGCGCCGGCCTCGGTGGTCTCCTCGCTCGAGCCGCACGCGGCGCCGAGCAGTCCGAGGGCCAGCAGCAGGGCCCACAGCTTCTTCATCATGTTGTCTCTCCCAATCCAACAGGGTTCCGGGCGATCGCCCATCCGGCGAAGACCACTTCGGGCGGCCGACGACCTCGCCGGTGGTTTCGCCGCCGACGGCTCGGCGTGACCGATGCCACCGGTGGCGCTACAAACGAGGCATGACCGACGAGCTGCACGTCTCCACCGACGGGCCCGTGACGACGCTGACCCTCCATCGTCCCGACGCCCTCAACGCCCTCACCCCGACCATGCTCGGCGCCCTCGACGACGCACTGGCGGCGATCGAGGCCGACCCGTCGGTGCGGGTCGTGATCCTCACCGGCGAGGGCCGGGCGTTCTCGGCCGGCGTCGACCTCAAGGCCCTCGGCGACCGTGAGATCGTCGACGGCGCCGTCGGCGACATCCTCGACATCCCCGCCCGCTCGGTCACCGCCCGCCTCTCGACGATGGACGCCGTCACGATCGCCAAGGTCAATGGCTTCTGCTTCACCGGCGCCCTCGAGCTGGCCCTCGCCTGCGACCTGATGGTGACGGCCGACGAGGCCACCCTGGCCGACACCCACGCCAAGTTCGGCCTCCGCCCCACGTGGGGCATGAGCCAGCGGCTGCCGGCCGCCGTCGGCATCACCAAGGCCCGCGAGCTGTCGCTCACCGCTCGGAACGTGAAGGGTGTCGAGGCGGCCGAGATCGGGCTCGCGTGTCGCAGCGTGCCCCGGGAGCGGCTCGACGCCGAGGTCGACGAGCTGGCCGCCCAGATCGTCGCCAACTCCGGCGCCTCGTTGGTCGCCTACAAGGACCTCTACGCCAAGGCCGACGAGCTCGGCGTCGACGCCGGGCTGGCCTACGAGTACGGCACCCACTATCCGATCCCCGACACCGCCGAGCGGCTGGCGTCGTTCCGATGACCCCGCCGGGCGGCGTCGCGGGCGTGGGCACTGTCGCTGGCGGGGGCACTGTCGCTGCCGGAGGCACTGTCATTGCCGGGGGCACTGTCGACAGCCACACCCACCTGCTGCCCGAGCGGTTGGCGGCCAAGATCCGCGCTTTCTTCGACGAGCATCTCGGGGGCCGGCTCGCCTACCCCGACATCGACCCGGTGGCCGTCCTCGATCGTCACCATGCCGACGGCGTGGCGATGGTGTGGACACTGCCCTACGCCCACAAGGCAGGCATGGCGGCGCAGCTCAACGTCGACATCGCCGCCCTCGCGGCCGAGCTCGGCGACCACCCGGTCGAGGTGATCCCGGGCGCGACCGCCCACCCCGACGACCCGGACCCCGGCGGCGACGTGGCTCGAGCTCTCGCGGCGGGCGCCGGCGTGGTGAAGCTCCACTGCTCGGTCGGCGACTACGTGGCGACCGATCCGCGCCTCGACGGGGTGTGGGCGGCGGCGGCCGAGGCCGGGGTGCCGGTCGTGGTGCACGCCGGCCACAACGTGTCGGGCAACACCGACGGCGGCGAGGTGGTCGAGGTCGCCCGGGCCGCCGAGCGCCATCCGGACACGACGGTGATCGTGGCCCACACCGGCCATCCGGCCACCGACGTGACGGTGGAGTGGATGGGGCGGTTGCCCAACCTGTGGGCCGACCTCACCCCGGTCGTCACCGACCCGGTGGTGGTGTCCGACGACGCCCTCGAGCGCTTCGCCGACCGCTTCCTGTTCGGGTCGGACGCCCCCAACACCGGGGTCGACGTGGCCGCACTGCGCGCCGGCCTCGAAACCCGGAAGCTGCGCCCCGGGGTGATCGAGGGCATCATGGGCGGCAATGCACGCCGACTCACCCCCAGCCGGCGGAACTGATCGCTTCGACCGCGTCGTCGAGGTCCCCGGTGTCGTCAATGTGCGCGACGCCGGTGGGCTCCCGGTCGCCGACGGCACCGCCTCGCTCCGGCGAGGTCGCCTCTTCCGTTCCGCCAACCTCCATGCCCTCGCCGACCCCGCCGCACTCGAGTCGCTGGGGATCCGCACCGTCGTCGACCTGCGTCGATCCGACGAGTGCGAGCGCGAACCCACCCCCGACCTCGGACCGATCGCCGTGCTCCGAGCGCCGATCACCATCCAGGCCACCGAGGTCGAGGGCCCGTTCCTCGGGTTGCTGCCGCTCTACGACCGCATCCTCGACCACCACGGCGCCGAACTGGCGGCCGGCATCGACGCCGTCGCCGACCACGTCGCCGACGGCGTGCTCGTGCACTGCACGGCCGGCAAGGACCGCACGGGCCTCGTCGTCGGCCTGATCCAGTCGATCCTCGGCGTCGCCGACGCCCACGTGATCGACGACTACGCCCTCACCGGCCGCTACGTCCGCGAGCTGGTCGAGCACCAGAAGGTGGCCCTCCAGGCCCGGGGGGTCGACGGCCTGCCCGATGAACTGTTCGAGGCGCCGGCGCCGGTGATGGTCGAGACCCTCGCCCGGCTCCGAGCTGCGAGCGGGTCGATCCCGGCCGCCGTCGCCGACCTCGGCGTGTCGTCGGACTCGGTCGAGCGGCTCCGCGCCGGCCTCACCGCCTGAGCCGCCGGTGGGCGACCCGGACGCTCAGTCCGCGATGAGGGCGCCGAAGGAGCGGCGCAGGTAGTCGAGGAAGGTGTCGGACACGCCCTCGGCCCGGAAGTGCTCCGCCGGCTGGGGCACCGGCAGGGGCGTCCACGTGGGTGCTGCGGCCAGGCGGTCGGGCCAGTCGTGGTGCAGGATCGCCACCCGCCCGAGCAGGACGAAGTCGGCGCCCGCGGCCAGGGCGGCGTCGGCGTCGGCAGGGGTGTGGATCTTGCCGGCCACGCCGATCGGCACCCGGCGGCCGGTCGGGTCGCTGCGGCGGGCGAGGTCGGTGGTCACCTCGACCAACGAGCGGCCGCTGCCGGGCAGGTCCTCGGGTTCCTTGAAGCAGTCCCACAGTGACAGGTCCATGAAGTCGACCTGCCCGGAGTCGATCAGGGCCTGGGTGATCACGCGCACCTCGTCGATCCGCATGCCGAAGCGCTCCGGCGACAGGCGCACGCCGACCACGAAGTCGGGCCCGCAGGTCGAGCGGATGCCGTCGAGGATCTCGAACAGGATGCGGCTGCGGTTCTCGAGCGACCCGCCGTAGGCGTCGTCGCGCGTGTTGAGGGTGGGGCTGAGGAAGTGGCACAGCAGGTAGCCGTGGGCGCCGTGCAGTTCCACCCCCTCGAATCCGGCCTGTTCGGCCCGTCGCGCCGCGGCCACGAAGTCGGCGATGACCGCCTCGACCTCGGCGGTCGTCATCGCTCGCGCCCCGGTGCTCTCGTGGTCCGACGGTGCCACCGGCGTCGACCCGGTCAGTTCCTCCGGGGCGCGACAGCCGGCGTGCTGGAGCTGGACGAGGCCGACCGCCCCGGCCGCTCGCAGGTCGGTAGCGAGGCGCTCGAGACCGGGGAGATGACGGTCGTCGTGGGCGCCGAGCTGCCCGGGGAAGCCGAGCCCGCCGGCCGAGACCGAGGCGGCACACGTCATCACCGTGCCGAACCCGCCCTCGGCCCGCATCGTCAACCACCGGTGCTCGTCGTCGGACAGGGTGCCGTCCGCGTGGCTCTGGGAGTTGGTGAGGGGCGCCAGCATGAGCGAGTTGGCGGCCGCTCGACCACGGGGGAAGGTGAGGGGGGCGAAGAGGTCGGTCACGCCCTCACGATGCCGGTCAGGACGGTGGTGTGTCGAGCCGGACGGTCACCGTGGTCAGGCCGTCGTCGAACGCGACGTGCACATCGCGGGCCATCGCCCGGATGATCGCCAGGCCTCGACCGCGTTCGGCCTCGGGCGCGGGCATCGGGATGGCGTCGTCGAACACCTCGCCCCGGTTGCGGACGACGAGCTCGAATCCCGCCTCGTCGATCCCGATCATCAGCTCGATCGCCACATCGTCGACGGCGGCGGAGCGGGCGTTGGCCAGCAGTTCGGTGGCGATCAGGGTGGCGTCGGGGGTGAGGACGTCGAGATCGTGGCGGGTCAGGAACGTGCCGATCGCCGTGCGCATCTGCTTGAGGTCGAGCTGATCGGGCAGCCATTCGTGCTGCTCGGAGAGCCGCCGGGCCGAGTTGCGGGTGACCGCCAGCGACACGATCGCCACGTCGTCCTCGCGGTCGAGGGGCAGGACCTCGCCGACGAGGGTGTCGACGAGCACCTTCGCCGACCCCGGTGTGATCGTCGCCAGCCGTTCCTCGAACGCCGCCTCCGCGTCGACCAGTGAGGTGCCGCGCCGCTCGATCAGGCCATCGGTGAACCCGACGAGGGTCGCCTCGTGGGGCAGGGTGATCGTCTCCTGGGTGTAGACGACGTCGGCCACGGCTCCGAGGAGGGGCTGGCCGGCGGGGCCGACCGGTCGCGACCCGTTCGAGTCGAGCAGGCGGGGTTGGGGATGGCCGGCGTTCGCGAGGGTGACGCGGCGGTGGTCGGCGTCGACGAGCCAGTAGGAGCACGTGATCAGCCGGGTGCTGCGCGACCGGCGCAGGTAGTGGTTGACGGCTCCGAGCATGGCGGCCGGCTCCACCCCCTCGAGGGTGAGGGCGCCGACCGCGTGTCGCACCCGGGCCGCCGTGCGCGACGCCTCGAGGTCGTGGCCGACGGCATCGGCGACGATGATGCCGATCGCGCCGTCGTCGCGGACCACGGCGTCGTAGAGGTCGCCGCCCACCCGCCGCATGCGGGTCGGCGGCAGGTAGCGGGCGTGGAGATCGACCCCGTCGAGTTCCGGCATCGACGAGGGGATGATCAGCTGTTCGAGGAGCTGGGCCTGGGAGCGGGCGGCATCGAAGCGCATCGCCCGTCCGAGTGCCTGGGCGGTGAGTCGGCCAAGCGGTTGGATCTCGTCGAGGATCGAGTCGTCGTGGTCGAGGGGGGTGGTCCACCCGAAGCCGATCGACGCTCGCAGGTCGGTGGCGGCGTCGATCACCGGCACGGCCACGAAGGACTGCAGCCCCATCCGTTCGACGTCCTCGGCCATCAGCGGATAGCGGGCGAGGGAAGCCGGATCGGGGAGCACGATCGGTTCGCCGTTCTGGCGGGCGGCGTCGACCATCGGGAGTGCCAGGTCGAGCGGCGCGGCGTGCCACGCCTCGATCGTCTCGTCGGCGACACCGGGACCGTGGTGGAACACCATCGCGTCGTCCTCGACGATGCCGAGGGTGATCATCGCGGCGTCGACCACGGCGGCGCCGTGTTCGATCAGGGCGTCGGCCGTGGCCTGGATGCCGGCGCTGCGGTTGGTGGCTGCGGCGACGGTGAGCATCGCCTGTTCGAACCGGTTCTTCCGCCGCTGACGTTCGAGGAGTCGCTCGAGGCGTCGGGTCGTGCGGCGCAGCGCGAGCTCGGCCTCGACGGCGTCGGCGAGGTCTCGCAGCACGGCGAGGTCGTCGTCGGACCAGGCGTGGGCGGCGGAGTCGACGACGCACAGCGAGCCGAGGACGGCGCCGTCGGTATCGTGCACCGGCATGCCGGCATAGGCCCCGACGCCGAAGTAGGCGGTGCCCGGGTGGTCGGCCCACTCGTCGTCATCGCCGGCGTCGTCCACGACCAGGGGAGCATCGGACTCGACGACGGTGCGGCAGTAGGACTCGTCGAGCGACGAGCCGCCGGCCTGCGGGGAGTCGGGGTCGATCCCCACCTGCACCACGAACTTCTGGCGGGTGGCGTCGACGACGGAGAACATCGCGACCGGCGCACCGATGGCGGCGGACGCCATGCGGGCGTAGCGCTCGAGGTTGGGGTGCTCGTCGCGCAACAGACCGCTGCGGCGCACCGCTCGGAGGCGATCGGGGTCGTCGACGGGTTGCGGGCTCGCCGGGGGAGGGGGGGTCTCGGGGGGCACGGTCCGGGGCTCGCTCAGGTGGCCGTCATCGTGGAGCGGAGCTGTTCGAGGGTGCGCCGCAGGAGCCGGGACACGTGCATCTGGGAGATCCCCACCTGTTCGGCGATCTCCGACTGCGACAGCTCGCCGAAGAAGCGGAGCTCGAGGATCCGTCGCTCGCGGTCGGGCAGGGTGTCGAGCAGGGCCCGCACCGCCACGGCCGCCTCGGTCGCCTCGTAGGCGTCGTCCTCGGCGCCGATCGACGCGCCGAGGGTGAGGTCGCCGTCGTCGCCGCTGCCGGCGGGTCGATCGAGCGACGCCGAGGTGTAGGCGGTCTGCACGTCGAGGGCCTCGAGCACCTCGTCGGTGCTGAGCCCGGTTGCGTCGGCCAGCTGGTCGACCGTCGGCGCCTTGCCGAGATCGAGGGAGAGCCGCTCGACGGTGCGGCGCACCTCCAGCGAGCGCTCCTGCAGGCTCCGGGGCACGCGCACCGACCAGGTGCGGTCACGGAAGTAGCGCTTGAGTTCCCCGTCGATCGTGCGTCCGGCGAAGGTCGAGAACTTCACGCCGTACTCGGGGTCGAAGCGCTCGACGGCCTTCACCAGGGCGAGCTGGGCGACTTGGCGTAGGTCGTCGCTCTCGGCGCCGCGGTTGCGATACCGCTTCGCGAAGAACTCGGCCAGGGGCGCGTAGCTCTCGACCAGCTCGTTGCGCGTCGACTCGTCGCGGGTCGCTGCGTAGCTGGCGAAGAGACGATCTCGCGTCTCCTGCTCGGTCTCCACTAGCCCGCCGCCCTCGTCTTCGTGAGGCGCACGAGCCGACGATCGGCGTCGGCCTCGGTGGCGTAATCGTCGGTCGTGGCGCCGAGGATGGCGTGCACGATGTCGTCGACCTCGCGCTCGGGCAGCGCCGAGCCGGTGCGCTCGGCCTCGAAGGCCAAGCCGTCGTCGACGGCCCGCAGCCGGAGGGTGACCACGCCGCCGGCGTCGTCGTCACCGAGCAACCAGGTGACCGACTCGTTGACGGCCAGGCGCAGGTCGTCGAGGTCGTCGACGTCGAAGCCGGCGTCGGCTCCGTAGGCGGCGGCGTTGATGCGACAGATCCGGAGGAATCCGGAGCGAGCCGGGAACCGGACCTCCAGTTCGGCGCCGTCGAGATGGGGGGCCAGGGTGGTGGGACGGTCGCCGTCGGGCGCTGCTCCGGATTCCACGGATGACATCGATACTCCTCGGAGATGAACTCGCCGCAGTCTAGGGAGTGCGTTCCCGCATGTCCCCGGACCGGGTGGCGTGATCGGACGCTCGGTACTGGATCAGCGCCGACTCAGTGCTGACCGGCGGCGGTGATCTTCTGGAGCTCGTGGTCGAGGTCGTCGCCCGAGTCGAGGTGGGAACGGACGAACCACTGCTGCATCTCGAGGTCGGCGGTCTGGCCGATCAGGAGGTCCTCCGTGATCGGGTCGACGTCGCCGGTCGTCTCGATGGCGGTGCGGTGATCGGCGATCACGCCGCTGTAGACGTCGTCGAGGGCGGCGAGGTGGCGCTGGACGTTGGCCCGGCCCACGGGGTAGTCGTCCCAGTCACGGGTGGCGACCACGTTGCCGGAGTTGCCGTTGGGCACGCCCCCGAGGATGGCGATGCGCTCGGCGACGGCGTCGGTCATCTCCCGCACGGCGTCGACGTGGGTGTCGAGCATCTCGTGCACGGCGACGAAGTTGGTGCCGACGACGTTCCAGTGCACGTGCTTGAGCACGAGCTGGAGGTCGATCAGGCCGGTCAGGCGGTTGGCGAGGGCGTCGATGGTGGTGGAGGCGGCGTCGGTGCTGAGGCCGGGAACGGAACGGGGGGCCATGGCAATCTCCTTGCGTAGGTCGTCGGATACGCCACACGGTGTTCCCCCTTGCGGCGCCTCCAAACCTGCGTGGAGGATTCGTCGGGAACCTGTGCCCCGACGATGCAACCCGACGTCGACGACGGCGTTTCCGGCTCGGGTCGACGGGTAGATCGGTGCCCATGAGCATGCATGTGATGGACACCCAGCAGGATGCGATCGCCGAGCTCCGCGACGCCGGCTTCGATCACGACGCGTGGATCGACCTCGACGGCACCGTCGTCGTGAGCGACGCGAGCGATCACGGTGCGAGTGGCCAGGGGCGGGAGGCGAACGAGCACTGCCCGCCCGACGGCCTCGTCATCGAGCGCACCTACCGGTTCGAGGGAGCGTCCAACCCGGACGACGAATCGATGGTGCTCGGTGTCGTCACCCCCGACGGACACCGAGCGGTGCTCGACGTGCCCTACGGCGCCGACATCAGCGGCGAGCAGGCCGACGCCGTCCGGGCGATGCTGATCGCCCGCTGAGCGGCCTGGTGCCGGTGCTGAGCGGCCAGGTGCTGCCGGCCCGCTCGGCCCGCGGTCAGGCGGGGGTGACCAGGATGCGCTCGGCGGTGAAGGCGCTGAGGCCCACGATCGTGCCGTCGACGTCGACCGTCGTCGTGCCGTCGGGTGAGGCGGCGATCACCGTGGCCGGCGTGCCCGGGGTGATGTCGTTCTCCTCCAGGAACTCGAGCAGGCCGGGGGTGAACTCGAGCTCCTCGGGGATGCGGGTGATCGTCGCCTTCGACCCCGGCGGGATCTCCGACAGCGCCGACATCTCGGGTTCGACATAGCTCGATCCCGGGATCGGATTGCCGTGGGGGCACGTCGTCGGGTCGTCGAGGCGGTCGACGATCGCGGCCTCGACCTGGGGGCTGATCACGTGTTCCCACTTGCCCGCCTCGTGGTGGGCCTCGGCCCACGACAGCCCGAGGATGTCGGTGAGGAACCGCTCGGCGAGGCGGTGACGGCGCACCATCGTGGTCGCCAGCTCGCGGCCCTGTTCGGTGAGCACGATCTCGTTGTCGACCACGTCGACGAGGCCCTCGTCGGCGAGACGACGGACCATCTCGGACACGGCGGGGCGCGACACCTCGAGTCGCTCGGCGATCCGGGCCTGGATCACGCGCACTCCGTCCTCGTGCAACTCGAAGATGGTCTCGCAGTACTCCTCGAACGCTGGGTGATGCTCAGGCGAGACGTACGCAGTCATGCTGCGCAGTCTACTGCTCGGGGGCCGTCGGCTCTCTTCGAACGGTCAGAAGTGTCGCCGGCGTGGCTGACCGCTCGGCGGGTGGCGGCGATCATTCGGGACCCTCGCGACGGATCCGCTCGACCTCGCTCATCGCGTCGCGGAGCCGACCGAACCAGTCGGCCTGGTGATCGCGCACCTGGCCGACGCACCACGCCAGGGCTTCCGAGCGCGACCGGGCGACGCCGGCGTCGATCAGGGTGTCGAGCACGGCCCGATCCTCGAAGCGGAGTCGGGTCATCACCGGCACCGCGGCGTGGGTGAAGCGCGCCTCGACGTCGCCGTGGCGCACCTGCCACGAGACGTGTCGCTGCCAGCGGGCCTGGGCCACCTCGGCGATCGCCATCCGACGCTCCCGGGTCGACTCCCGGAACGCCTGGACCGCGACGTGGGCCTCGGAGGCCGGGGCGCCGCCCCCGTCGTCGTCTGCCCCCTCGTCAGCAGCGTCGGCGAGCACGCCGGTCACCAGGATCTCGTCACGATCGGCCTGCACCTCGGGCGGGCCGACGAACCAGTCGTCGGGGAGCTGGTCGGCGAACCAGCGGGCGCAGTCGGCGAGGGCACAGTCGGGCGGCTTGGCCATGGGATCGCTCTCCTGAACGGCTCGAGGTTCCGGGCGGGAACAAATCCGGCACCGGCGATGTTCGGAGCTTACACGTAATCTCGTAATCACGATTGCGAACTGCCTCGTTCGAGGTCGTCCGCCGTCGTGATCGTCGCCAGGAGCGTCCATGTCCGACCGTCGTTCTCCCTCCGATTCCCATTCGTCCCCCCTCTCCGACCTGCCCACCGACGCCGACCAGCGGCGTGACGGCGTGCGACAGGCGCCGGTGATCCCGCTCCACGACGGCGTGGTGTTCCCCGACACCGTCATCACCGTCACGCTGCAGTCGCCCGAGGCGCTGGCGGCGGTCGACGGCCCGGTGGACGAGGTGCTGCTCGTGCCCCGCTTCGGCGACACCGAAGGCACCGGACAGCGCTACGCCCGCGTCGGGGTGCTGGCGACGGTGGAGGACCGACGACGAACCCCCGACGGCAGTCCGGCGCTGACCCTCAAAGCGGTGCAGCGCGCCCGTGTCGGCGTGGGCGTGATCGGCGCCGGGGCCGGCCTGTGGGTGGAGGCCGACCCGATCGACGACGGCTCCCTCGACGGCGACGTCGACGACGCCGTGGCCACACTCGCCAGCGAGTATCGGGCCACCGCCGAGATCCTGCTCGAGAAGATCGGTGGCCGACAGCTGCGCCACCTCCTGCGCGACGTCGACCGTCCCGGGTCGTTGGCCGACTCGATCGCCCACTGGCCCGAGCTGAGCTTCGAGCGGAGGGTCGAACTGCTCGAAGCGACCGACGTCGGAGACCGACTCCGTCTCGCCCTCGGCTGGCTCCGCGAGGCCCTCGCTTCGGTCGAGCTGCGCGAGCGGATCCAGAACGACGTGGCCGAGGGTCTGGAGAAGCAGCAACGCGAGGCTCTGCTCCGTCGCCAGATGGACGCCATCCGCAGCGAACTCGACGACGGCGACGACGATGCGATCGCCGGCTACCGCGCCCGCCTCGACGCTGCGGCGGACGAGATGCCGGACGCGACGCACACCGCCATCGCCAAGGAGATCGACCGGCTCGAACGCACGGGCAACGAGTCGATGGAGGCCAACTGGATCCGCACCTGGCTCGACACGGTCTTCGAGCTTCCGTGGGGCGAGCGCAGGCAAGAGTCGCTCGACCTCGCGGGAGCCCGAACGGTGCTCGACCGCGACCACACCGGGCTCGACGAGGTGAAGGACCGGTTGGTCGAGTTCCTGGCGATCCGCAAGCTGCGGGCCGAACGCGCGGAGGCCGACGCCACCCGCGATGGCGGCCGGTCCCGCCGGCGACGCGGCGGGGTGATCCTGTCGCTGGTCGGCCCCCCCGGGGTTGGCAAGACCTCGCTCGGCGAGTCGATCGCCGAGGCGCTCGGGCGAGACTTCGTGCGGGTGTCGCTCGGCGGGGTGCGGGACGAGGCCGAGATCCGAGGCCACCGTCGCACCTACGTCGGGGCTCGCCCCGGGCGCCTCGTGCGGGCGCTCACCGAGGCCGGCTCGATGAACCCGGTCGTGCTGCTCGACGAGGTCGACAAGGTCGGCGGCGACTGGCGGGGCGACCCGTCGGCCGCACTGCTCGAGGTGCTCGACCCGGCCCAGAACCACTCGTTCCGTGACCACTACCTCGAGTTCGAGCTCGACCTGTCCGACGTCGTGTTCGTCGCCACTGCCAACGTGCTCGACACGATCCCGGGGCCCCTCCTCGACCGGATGGACGTGATCTCCCTCGACGGCTACTCGGCGGCCGAGAAGACTGCGATCGCTCGCGACCACCTCCTGCCGCGGCTGCAGCGCGACAACGCCCTCGAGGACGGCGAGGTGGTGATCACCGACGCCGCCGTCGAGCGGATCACCGCCGACTACACCCGAGAGGCCGGTGTCCGTCGCCTCGAGCGGTTGCTCGACAAGGTGCTGCGCAAGTCGGCCACCCGGCTCGCCACCGGCGACGCGTCCGCGCCGGTCGTCGTCGACGTCGACGACCTCCGGGAGCTGCTCGGCCGCACCCAGGTCGAGGAGCCGGCGGCC
>JBPEXC010000156.1:0-2304 GCA_052032035.1 Acidimicrobiales bacterium
CCGACGTTGATCATCATCAGGCGCAGCGCTCGACCGATCGACGCGTTCGCCCGATGGCCGGGGCCGAGGGCGCCGAAGCTGCCCGAGATCGGGCCACACGTCTCGGCGGCGGGCCCGTTCACGATCAGCAGCGGCGAGATCGAGTGGGTCGTCGCCTGCACCTCGGTGAGGTCGAACCGCTCGTCCATGATCGCCGTGGCGGCGGCGAGCACGACGGGGAGGTGGTCGGGCAGGCAGCCCGCCATCACCGCCGCGATCGCCAGCTTCTCGATCGTGCAGCTCCCGAGATTGGGGCCCATCTGCCCGAGTTCGAGGTCGGCCGGGTGGCCCGACGCGATGACCATGCGCTCGACCCGCTCCGGGGTCGGGATCACCACCGGCAGCCCGTCGGTGCAGCCGAGCCGGTGGAGCTCCTCGAGCGCCGCCGCCTCGTCGACGGCCTGGAGGCGCTCGCTCACGCCGAGGCTCCACCGTTCGAGGCAGTCGCGTCGCCGCGCAGCTTGTCGAGGATGGCGGCGACGGTGTCGTCGGCGACGGCGGCCATGTTGTCGGCGCCGGTGCCGGCCACCGGGTGGGGGAGACGGACTCGGGGCACGTCGGGCATGCCGACCGAGCGGGCCACGAAGTCGCCCTGGTCCCAGAACGCGTCGGTCACGAGCGCCACCGCGGGGATGTCCCGGTGGGCGAGTTTCACAGCGTCACGCACGGTGCCGGTGGTGCAGCTGCCTCAATGACCGTAGGCAGCGACGACGGCCTGACATCGGTCGACGAGGTCGGCGAGCATCGCGTCCGACACGATCGACGAGGCGTCGCCCTTGTCGAACCGTTCGAAGGTGGCCTGCGGGTTGGCCGACGCCATCGACCGTTCGATGGCGTCGAGGAACTTCACCGAGTCGGGGAAGCCGTTGGCCAGCAGGCCGATCGTGATCTCGCCGGAGCCGGCCTCGATACCGAGCCGGTAGGGCTCGACGGGCGTCCCGGGCTCACCCCGAGGGTCGTGGAACTCGATCACGGCGGCACGCTACCTCACGGTCCCGAGGCGGGGTCAAGCCGGCGGCCGAGGCCGGCTCACCCCTTGCGGGTGACGGTGCCGGTGCCGCCGTCGATCTCGACGACCATGCCGTCGGTCAGTCGGCTGAGCGCCCCGCCGACCGACACCGCGCACGGGATGCCCAGTTCCCGGCTGACGATCGCGGCGTGGGAGACCGGGGCGCCGACCTCACAGATCACGCCGCCGGCGGCGAGGAACAGTGGCGTCCAGGCCGGGTCGGTGATCGGGCAGACCAGGATCTCGCCCGGCTCCAGCGCGGTCGGGTCGGCCGGGCTGCGGACGAGGCGCACCGTGCCGACGATCGAACCCGGCGCGCCGCCGAGGCCGGTCATCGTCTCCCCGAGGCCGAGTTGGGGCACGATCGCGGTCTGGGAGTGGCGGTTCCAGTCGTCGAGCGGCGGGGTCTCGCCGATGACGACGAACGGCGGGACGTAGTCGAACAGCTCGAGGTAGCGGGCCTGGCGGACCGGCAACTCGGTGGCGACGTCGGCGTCGCCAGCGACCACGGCTCGCAGCTCGTCGATGTGGAGCATGAAGATCAGCTCCGCGTCCTCGAGCACACCGCGCTCGTGCAGCCGGCGGCCGAGCTCACGGGCGGCGAGGCGCTGCTCGTGGAGCAGGAGTGCGACGGTCATGCGGGCTCGTTCTCGGGCTCGGCTGAACATCTCGGCGATGTTGAGCTGCCCCTCGAACATGGCGGCGGTGTCGGCATCCGCGGCGAGCGCTTCACGGATCGCGGCGACCGCTGCCTGGTGTTCGGCGACCTGGCCGGCGGCCCGGGCGTCGGGCGACTCGTCGTCGCCGGCCCGGCTCATCGCCTCGATCGCCGTCATCAGGATTTCGGGGTTGGTACCCCACGTGTCGCTGCGCAGCTCCCACTCGTTGGGCCCACGGAAGCCCCAGCGGTCGAGGAACTCGTCGACGGCAGCGCGGAAGCGGGTCGCGTCGGGATGGTCGTCGAGCTGCACCTGGCGCCAGCGCCCGGCGGTGTCGGCGGCGAACACGGACTGGAGGTGCGGCGACCCGGCGAGGATGCGGCTGAGCGGCCACATCTCGTGGGTGGCCTGTGCGGAGTCGATGTCGCCGAACCCGCTCGACAGGGCGAGCGCGAGTTCGGGCCGGCCGACCGCCTCGGCGATGCCGCCGCACCCGCCGATGCCGATGCCGACGACCGTGCTCGCTGTCAGGTGGGCGCGCCAGAGCTGGATCGCGAGGTCCTCGTGGACGGACAGCTGCGCGAGGAGCTCGGCTTC
>JBPEXC010000157.1:0-6537 GCA_052032035.1 Acidimicrobiales bacterium
AGGTCGGGGTCCTGCCCGCCGAACAGCTCCTGGGTGAGCTTGAGCATGCGGGGGTAGTCGTCCTCGGGGAGGCCCAGGATCTTGAGGATCACCTGGAGCGGGTAGGGGACGGCGATCTCGCTGCAGAACTCGAGTTGGCCGCCCTTCGCCTCGAAGGTGTCGACGGCCTGCTGCGACAGCTCGGCGAGGCGATCGTTCATCCGCTTGAGACTCGACGGCTTGAACCAGTCGGCGGTGAGGCGCCGGTACTTGGGGTGATCCGGGGCGTCCATGCTGATCAACGAGCGGATCGTCAGGTCGCGCTTCTCGATCGACTCCCGGTGGGTGAGCACCGGTTCGGGTTCGTTGGTGAACAGCTCGGGCTGACGCTCGATGTCCATCACGGCGGCGTGGTCGATCACCGCCCAGAACGGATCGACGCCCTCCCGCTCGATCCGGTGGACGCCGCCGGCGGCGTGGAGTTCGAGCGCCGAGCGATTCCAGTCGTCGATGTCACCCCACCGGTGGTGGTCGGTGAACAGGTCGCGTTCGTGTGCGGTACCCATAGGGCCGGAACGGTACCGCGCGTCGTCAGTCCGGGTCCAAGTGCGGACGCCTGCGGATCTCGGCCACGAGCCAGGCGGCGATCGGCGCCACGAGCTCACGATGGCGCGGTGGCGGCGGCGTGGGCGCGCCCAGCGCCACCACGGGGTGGGCGAGGCCCAGCAGGGCGAGATCGATCAGTGGCGGGAGGTCGGGGCGGCCCGGCGGGAGCGGCAGCGTTCCGAGAAGGGCGAGGCGCCGCCGGCCGAAGTCCTCGAGGTGGCCGACGATCGACGGGTGCCCGACCGCCGCCCGGGTCAGCTCCACGATGGTCGGGTCGAGCAACTCGCCGAGCACGATCGCCGGGACCTCGACCGACGGCTCGGTCGCCAGCAGGGTGGCCTGCCCGGCGACGCCGTGGAAGCGTCGTGCGGCGAGCCCCACGCGACGCTCGGCCAAGCCGGCCAGCAGTTGCTCGTGGATGCCGGTCGCCTCGGCGGAGCGCACCTGTGGGCGGCCGGCGGTGCCGTGGCCGCTCCAGCGCCGGTAGAGGGTGGCGGTCGAGCAACCGGCGCGATCGGCGACGCCACGGACGGTGAACCCGGCGATGCCGTGCTCCACCAGTTCGGCCTCGGCGGCGTCGAGCACCTGTTTCCGCCGGGCGAGCACCTCGAAGCGGCCCGGTCGTCCGGTTCTTCCGGTTCTGCGTGATCGGGAAGGCGACACGGCCGCAAGGATCTCGGGCGCAGCGGCGGACCGTGTGCGATCGGCGCTGTGCGGGCGAGGTCGAGCGGCTGGCCACCGATTCGCCGTGACCTTCGCGTCACCACATCGAGCGAGTTCGCGAAACGAACACGCGCGTGTTCGTTTCGCGTTTCTCCGATGTGTGGCTCCCGGATCTTCTCGGATGAGCGCCGGGCCTCGTTGCGTGATGCAACCCAAGGCACGGCGATCTATCGTTGTGGCATGCGCCGCGCGTCGTTGACCGAGATGAACTGCTCGCTGGCCCAGTCGCTCGAGATCGTCGGCGAGTGGTGGAGCCTGATGATCGTGCGCGACGCCTTCTTCGGCGTCACCCGCTTCGAGGAGTTCCAGGAGCGGCTCGGCATCGCCCGCAACACCCTCACCGCCCGGCTCGAGACGCTGGTCGACGGCGGTGTGCTCGAACGGCAGGTCTACGACCACGCCCGGGATCGAGCCGACTACGTGCTGACCGACAAGGGACGCGCCCTGTGGCCCGTGCTCACCGCCCTCCGGCAGTGGGGCGACGAATGGGTGCTCGGTGCCGACGCCGTCCCGCTGGTCGCCGTCCACCGGGACTGCGGCGCCCAGACGACGGCCACCATGATCTGCGGCGACTGCGGCGAGCCACTCGACGAGCGCAACCTCCGGCTCCGCCCGGGCCCCGGCGCCGACGAGGCGCTGACCGGGTCACTCCGCCCCAAGACCGGCCCCAACGCTCGCTGAGCCGAGCCCGTCAGTCGGGTGCCGGTCAGTCTGGTGGCAGCCCTGCGGCGAGGGCCCTCGGCATCACCCTGCCGGCGGCGATCAGCCGGGTCGTGAGCACGACCCCGATCGTCTCCGACGCGATCAGCCCGAAGAGCACGACCAGCTGTGCTGCCGCCGCATCGGCCGCCGAGCCGCCGCCGAGGAGGACGCCGATGAACGCTCCCGGGAGGCTGACGAGCCCGACGGTCCGGGTCTGGTCCAGCACCGGCACGAGCGACTCGGCGGCGTCGCGTTCGATCAGCATGCGGATCGACGGTGCGCGCCGGAACCCGAGGGCCATCGCCGCCTCGATCTGGCCGCGGTCGCGTTCGATGGCGGCGAGCGCTCGCCGACCGGCCAGCACGACGGCCGACATCGTCCCCCCGATGACGATCCCCGTGATCGACACCACCGACGACGGTGACACCGGCACGGCGCCAGATCCGAACGCGATCGCCAGCACCGGGCCCGCCCCGCCGGCGATCGCCAGCGCCGTCCACGGCATCGTGTGACGAGCGCCGACCCGGCCGGCGGCCGTCAGCGCGGCCACGGCGAGCATGAACACGCCGACCAGGGACGCGGACCACACCGCCTGCAGTGCCGCCGCCAGTGCGCCGGCCACGACGAGCAACTGGACGACGGCCCGACCCTCGGCCCGCACGACGCCGCCGGCCAGCGACCAGCGACGTCGCGGGTCGAGTCCGAGGGTCGCCGCGATGGCGAGCAGGCACAGCGCCGCCAGACACAGCGCGAGGGTGAACGAGCCGAGGGAGGGACCCACGGGCGACAGTGTGGCGTCAGCGGGGCGCCGCCGGGACCACGAGTGGGGTGCCCGTCACCGGATCGTCGACCACGATGCAGTCGAGTCCGAACACCGCGCCGACCGTCTCGGCCGTGATCACCTCACCGGGTCGGCCGGCGGTGACGATCTCCCCGGCTCGCATGGCGACGAGGTGGTGGGCGTAGCGGCAGGCCAGGTTGAGGTCGTGGAGCACCATCACCACCGTGCGGCCGCGCTCGCGGTTGAGGCGGGCGACCAGGTCGAGCACCTCGACCTGGTGGGTGATGTCGAGGAACGTCGTCGGCTCGTCGAGCAACAGCAGCTCGGTGTCCTGGGCCAGCGCCATCGCGATCCAGACCCGCTGTCGCTGACCGCCCGACAGCTCGTCGACCGACCGCTCGGCGAGATCGACGGTGCCGGTGGCGTCGAGCGCCTCGAGGACGGCGGCCTCGTCGTCGACGGACCATTGCTGGAAGAGGCTCTGGTGGGGGGTCCGGCCCCGCCCGACGAGGTCGGCGACCGTGATCCCCTCGGGGGCGATCGGGCTCTGGGGGAGCAGCCCCAGCTTCTTGGCGACCGTCTTGGTCGGCACCCGATGGATGTCGACGCCGTCGAGCACGACGGCGCCCTGGGTCGGCTTCAGCAATCGGGAGAGCGCCCGCAGCAGGGTCGACTTGCCGCAGGCGTTGGGGCCCACGATCACGGTCACCTCACCGTCGGGCACCTCGATGCCGAGGCGTTCGGCGACGACCACGCCGTCGTAGGCGAGGGTGACGTCATCGGCGCGCAGTCTCATCGTGTCGCTCTCACTGTGTCTCACTCACTGTGTCGCATTCCGGAGGATGACGAGATCGTCGATGATCTCGTGGAGGAGTTCGGCGAGGCGGGGGCCGTTGCCGAGGAGGAGCTGATCGTCGTAGTCGAGGATCGCACGGTTCTGCCCAGCCGGCGTCCGGGCGAGTGCCGGCACCGTCTCGGCGAGGCCGTCGATCCCGCCGACCGACTCGAGCCCGGAGTCGGTGACCAGGAGGACGTCGGGCTCGGCGGCGAGGATCGCCTCGCTCGTGATCGGCTCGGCCTCGGTGAGCCCGAGTTGGTCGGCGAGGTTCACCCCGCCCATCGCCTCGATGATCCAGTCGGTGGCGTAGTCGGTGCCGAGCACCATGGTCACCTCGGGCCCGCGGAGGTAGAGGGCCCCGATGACCAGGGGCTCGCCGTCGCCCCCGTCGGCTCCTGCCAGCTCGGCCTCGACCCGGGCGAGCGCCTCGTCGATCTCGGCCTCCATCCTGGCGGCCAACTCCACGCCGGCCTCCGGCACCCCGAGCGCCTCCGCGACGGCGAGCACCTTGTCGGTGGCGCCGGCGCGGGTCGGCTCGTCGGGCACGACCACCAGTGGCACCCCGGCGTCGGTCAGGGCGTCGAGGGTCTCGGGCGGCCCGGCGATGTCGGTGGCCAGGAGCAGGGTCGGCTCGAAGCCGAGGATCGGCTCGGGCGAAAGCGAGCGCTGGTAGCCGATCTGCGGCAGCGCATCGGCCTCCGGCGGGTAGGTGGCCGACAGGTCGGTGGCGACCACGTGGTCGCCCATGCCGAGGGCGAACACGATCTCGGCCACGTCGCCGTCGAGAGGGATGACCCGTTCGACCGGGGGATCCTCGGTGCTGGTGGTCTCCGTCGACCCTGCGCAGGCTGCGGCGAGGCAGGCCACGGCCAACGCCACTGCGCTGCGCCGACGATTGGTGGTCATGGCAGTGCTCGACATCACAGTGCCCACGTCACAGTGCTCCGGATCGGGCCCGGCCCACGAGGAGCCAGAGCAGGTAGGGGCCGCCGATCACGGCGGTGAGGATGCCGACCGGCAGTTCGGTCGGGGCGAGCAGACGGCGCGCCGCCAGGTCGGCGGCGGCGGTGAGGGCGGCGCCGACGAACGCGGCGGGCACGACGGCGGCGCCAGGGCTGTGGCAGAGGCGGCGAGCGACCGGTCCGGCGACGAAGGCGACGAACGCGATCGGCCCGGCGGCGGCCACGGCGAGGGCGGCGAGCGCGACCGCGGCCAGGACGAGGGTGAGCTTGGCCCGCTGCACCCGCACCCCGATCGCCGAGGCCGTGTCGTCGCCGAGTTCGAGTCGGTCGAGCGAGCGCTGGCCGACGATCACGATCGGCGCCAGGAACAGCAGGGCGATGCCCGAGGTGCGGACGTGGTCCCAGCTGCGGCCGTTGAGCGATCCGGTGAGCCAGACCGCAGCCCGCTGCACGTCGTAGATCTCGGCTCGAGTGATCAGGTAGTCGGTGATGGCGGCGGCGGTGAAGCCGATGCCGATGCCGACCAGCACCAGTCGACCGGCCGAGATGCTGCCCCGGTGATACGACAAGAGGTAGACCACGAGGGCGGTGATCAGGCCGCCGGCGACGGCGCCGACGGCGATCCCGCTGGTCGTCGCCTCACCGTTGACGATCATCAGCACCGCGCCGACCGCCGCGCCCTGCTGGAAGCCGACGATGTCGGGCGAGCCGAGCGGGTTGCGGGTGATCGACTGGAACACGGCGCCCGACATGCCGAGGGCGGCGCCGACGAGGATGGCCGTGATCGCTCGGGGCAGGCGGAGCGTCTGCACGATGAACTCGGCGTCGGACGAGCCGTCGGTGACGATGGCCTCGACGACCTGCCCGGCGGTGAGGGGGAAGTCGCCGACCATCACCGACCACAACAGGACGCCGAGCGTCACCACGGTGAGCAGGAGACAGGCGACGGCGGTGCGGACGCGGAGCTGGAGAGAGACGCTCCGGGTCCGCACCACCTTCACGTCCCGCCGCTTCAGCTCGACGCCGCCGGAAGGCGACGCCGAGGGGGCGGAGACGTCGAGTGCGGGGGCCCTCACAGCCGTACGATCCGCACTCGACGAACGATGATCACGAAGGCCGGTCCGCCGATGGCGGCCGTCATGATGCCGACCTGCACCTCACCCGGTCGGGCGATGATGCGACCGATGCTGTCGCAGAAGAGCAGCATCGCCGGGCCGGCGAGAGCGCACGCGGGGATCAGCCAGCGCTGATCGGGGCCGAACCACGCCCGAGCCGCGTGGGGGATCACCAGCCCGATGAACCCGACCGGGCCGATGGCGGCCACCGCCGACCCGCAGAGCAGCATGATCGAGATCGCCGCCAGGATCCGCAGGGTGTTGACCTCGATGCCGAGGGCGGCGGCGGCGTCCTCTCCCAGTGCGAGGGCGTTGAGGGGTCGGCTGATGGCGACGGCGATCAGCAGGCCGAGCGCCACGAACAGCGCGGTCTGTTGGGCCACGTCGAGCCCCCGACCCGACAGCGAGCCGACCGCCCAGAAGCGGAACTGGTCGAGGGTCGCCTGGTCGAGCAGGGTGACCGCTCGGGTGAGGGCGAAGAGCAGGGCCGAGAGCGCAGCGCCGGCCAGGGCCAGACGCACCGGCGTGGGTCCGCCCCGCCCGGCGGCGCCGAGTAGGTAGACGACGACCGACGCGGCCGCCGCGCCGGCGAACGCGAACCACACCAGGCCGAGCACCGACGTGATGCCGAACAGCCAGATGGCGAGCACGACGGCGAAGGAGGCGCCGGCGTTGACACCGAGGATGCCGGGGTCGGCGAGCGGGTTGCGCGTGATGGCCTGCATCACGGCGCCGGCGACGCCGAGGGCGGCGCCCACCACCAGGCCGACGATCGTGCGGGGGAGGCGCAGTTCGCGGACGATCAGGTGGTCGCCGTTCGAGGCGTCGTAG
>JBPEXC010000158.1:0-13896 GCA_052032035.1 Acidimicrobiales bacterium
CGCGGCCGGGCCGTGGACGTCGGCGATCACGGCGGCGGGGTCGATCGCGGGGTCGATCGCGGGGTCGACTTCGGTGTGCATGTCGCCCCATCGGCCGATGGGGCGAGCCCATGAGGGGGTAGCGTCCGATGATGACCACCCCGACCCTGCGACGTTCGCAGGTGCTCTTCTTCGGCCTGCTGACGGCCGTGCTCGCGACCGGCTACGGCGCGATGTTCACCCTCCTCGACGACTACCGGGAACGGTACGGGATCTCGGAGGGCCGGCTCGGGGTGATCGTCGGCATCGGCTTCCTGTCGTCGTTCCTGGCCCAGATCCTCGTCGCCCCGCTCGCCGACCGCGGCCACGCTCGACGCTCGGTCGGCATCGGCATGGCCATCGCCGTGGTCGGCCTGCTCGGCATGGCATTCGGCGAGAGCTTCGCCTCCCTCACCCTCGCCCGCTTCGTGATGGGGATCGGGATCGGCACGGTCGTGCCGGCGGTGCGCCGCATCGTCGTCAACGGCGACCCGGCCAACCTCGGCGCCAACCTGGGGTTCCTCTTGTCGGCCGACGTCGCCGGGTTCGCCACCGGTCCGGTGATCTCGGCCCTCCTGGTCGGCTCGTTCGGGATCGCCGCGCCCTACCTCGTGATCGCCGGGGCCGCCGTCGCCTGCGCGCCGGTCGTGGCCCGACTCCCGATCGAGGAGGGCGGCACCCACCCGGCAAACACCGACCCGGCCGGCACCGACGGGGCGATCACCGGCGAGCCCGGTCCCCGCCTCGCCCTCGATCTGCTGGCCAACCGAGCGGTCGCCGCCACCGCCGCCATGGCGGCCGGCGTCTTCCTGATGATCGGCACCTTCGACGCCCTGTGGGCGGTGGTGCTCGACGACCTCGACGCCTCGGAGTGGGAGGCCAACATCGGCATCACGATCTTCGCCCTGCCCCTGATCTTCCTCGGCTCGACCGGCGGCCGCCTGGCCCAGCAGTTCGGGCCGTTCCGCCTCGGCGTGCTCGGGCTCTGCATCGGCGCCTTGTTCATGGGCGCCTACGGCTTCCTGCCCAGCGGCCGCTCGATGGTGGTGGTCGGCACCTTCCACGCCATCTTCGACGGCCTGTCGGTGGCCTCGGCCGGCGTCGCCACCGGCCTGGTCGTCGCCAAGGAACGCCAGGCGGCGGCCCAGGGCCTCATCGGCGCCGTCGAGACCCTCACCGCCGCGATCGTCGCCGTCGTGGCCGGCGTCCTCTACGAGACCGCCGGTCGTGAGGTCGCCTACCTCGCCTGCACCGGCGGCATGTTCGCCCTCGCCGCCACCTCGTGGGTGCTCTCCGGGCGGGCCCGGGCGACGATCCGCTCCACCCCGCCGGAACGCGTCCGGGTGACCTGACAGACTGGCGTCATGCGCCAGTCCGAGATCGATCTCACCACGCCCGACGGCACGATGAAGACCTTCGTGTTCCACCCCGAGCACGACGGCCCCCACCCGGTCGTCCTCTACCTGATGGACGCGCCCAGCATCCGGCCCGCCCTGATCGACATGGCGACCCGGCTCGCGAGCGCCGGCTACTACGTGATGCTGCCGTTCCTCTTCTACCGCAGGAGCGAGTTCAAGATCTTCACCTGGAGCGACGAGGAGATGCACCAGCGGGCCGAACTGATGGCCTCGATCGATCCGACCAACGTCCTCGACGACGTGGCGGCGCTGTTGGCCCACGCCGCCGAGGATCACGCCGCCGCGGACGGCCCCGTCGGCGCGGTCGGGTTCTGCATGAGCGGCGGGCTGGTGATCTCGGCCGCCCGGGCGATGCCGGAACGGATCAAGGCCGTGGCGTCGATCCACGGGGCGTGGTTGGTCCGCGACCGTGACGACTCACCCCACCTCGGGCTCGACAGCGTCGACGCCGAGATCTACCTCGGTTGGTGCGACAACGACGCCACGGCGCCCCCCGAGACCGTGCCGGTCATGCGCGAGGCCCTCGACGCCGCCGGGGTCACCTACACCCTCGACTTCTTCACCGACGCGGTCCACGGCTACGCGCCGCCCGGCACCGAGCGCTACGACCGGGCCGCCTCGGAGCTCCACTGGGAGCGCGTCCACTCGATGTTTCGGCGTCACCTGCTCGGGGTAGCTGCGAGTTGACGTTCACACAAGCTCAACACTTGCGTCACGATCTCCGTCTGCGAGCCGACTAGAAACTCACCCATGGCCGAACCTGTCTTCCCCACCGACATCTGGGACGGCTACGACGCGGCGGCGCACTTCGACGAGTTCGTCGCCCCGACGGGCGCGCCTCGTCCGGGGTGCGGCGATGTCCACCAGCGAATCGCCGAACTCGGCCCCGAGCTGCTGGAACGCCAGCAGGCCGGCGAGGCCGCCATCCGCTCGATGGGCATCACGTTCACCCTCTACACCGAGGACTCCTCGATCGACCGGGCCTGGCCGATGGACGTCGTTCCCCGGATCATCACCTCGTCGGAGTGGTCGAAGGTCTCCGCCGGCCTCATCCAGCGGCTCGAGGCGCTCAACACCTTCATCGACGATCTCTACCACGAACAGCGGGTGGTCAAGGCGGGTGTGTTCCCCGGCGAGCTCCTCGACGACTCGGTCAACTACCGCAAGGAGTGCCGCGGGGTCGACGTCGCCGGAGGCGTGTGGGCCCACATCTGCGGCTCGGACCTGGTCCGCAATGCCGACGGCGAGTTCTACGTGCTCGAGGACAACCTTCGGGTGC
The DNA here is from genome assembly GCA_052032035.1 of Acidimicrobiales bacterium. GTDB lineage: Bacteria > Actinomycetota > Acidimicrobiia > Acidimicrobiales > SZUA-35 > JAWSVN01. The sequence continues at coordinate 2,716 of JBPEXC010000158.1, forward strand.
CGTCGGGCGTGTCCTACATGCTCGAGAACCGACAGGTGTCCAAGCGCGTCTTCGCCGACCTGTTCGCCGACCTCGACATCCTCCCGGTCGACGGCTACACCGACGACCTCGGACACCTCCTGCGGTCGCTCACCCCGCGCCCCGGCGAGGAACCGGTGGTCGTCGTCCTCACGCCGGGCATCTTCAACTCGGCCTACTACGAGCACGTCCTGCTGGCGACCCGCACCGGCGCCCACCTCGTCGAGGGCACCGACCTCGTCGTCAAGGACGACGTCGTCTACATGCGGACGGTCAGCGGCCTGATCCGGGTCGACGTGATCTACCGCCGGGTCGACGACGCCTTCCTCGACCCGACGGTGTTCCGCGAGGACTCGATGCTCGGGGCTGCCGGCCTGATGGGGGCGTGGGCCGCCGGCAACGTGGCGATCGCGAACGCACCCGGCGCCGGCGTGGCCGACGACAAGGTCGTCTACTCCTACGTGCCCGACCTGATCGAGTACTACCTGGGCGAGGAGCCCCTGATCCGCAACGTGCCGACCTGGCGCTGCGGCGATCCGACCGAACGCGCCCACGTGCTCGCCCACCTCGACGAGCTGGTCTCGAAGCCGGCGAACGAGTCGGGTGGCAAGGGGGTGACGATCGGGCCCCGGGCCTCTCGGGCCGAGCTCGACGAACTCCGCCGCACGATCGAGGCCGACCCCCGCAACTGGATCGCGCAGCCCGTGCTCGACCTGTCGACGGCGCCGACGCTGTGCGACGGTCGCCTCGCCCCCCGGCACCTCGACCTGCGTCCCTTCGTGCTGTCGGGCACCACGCCGTCGGTCACGGTCGGCGGTCTCACCCGGGTGGCGCTCCAGGAGGGCTCGCTGATCGTCAACTCGTCGCAGGGCGGCGGGTCGAAGGACACCTGGATCATCGACGAGAGGACACCATGAGACACGAGGCACCGTCGCCACTGCTGCTCAGCCGGGTCGCCGAGTCGGCGTTCTGGGCCGGCCGCTATCTCGAGCGAGCCGAGGGCACCGCACGGCTGGTCAAGACGACCAGCGACCTGATCGTCGACCTGCCGCGGGCCGCCAACGTCAGCTGGAACAGCCTCCTGGCCCTGGTCGGGATCGACGACCCCGACGGCCAGGTGCAGGTCCAGGCCAGCACCGGCGACCCGGACGGCACCACCACCGTGGACCGTCGGGCCCAGGAGGCCACGATCGTCCACCAGCTGACCGTCGACACCGACAACCCGAGTTCGGTGCGGCAGTCGGTGGCCGCCGTGCACCACAACCTCCGGGTCACCCGGGCCGTCATGCCGATCGAGGCGGCCGAGATCCTCACCGACCTCCACAACCGGGTCGAGGCCACCGCCCACTCGGCGGTGCCACGAGCGACCCGGGGCCGGTGGTTGTCGGAGGTGATCCGTGGCTGTCAGACCCTGTCCGGGGTGCTGGCGGAGACGATGAACCACGACGACGCCTACTGCTTCTTCACCGTCGGTCGCCAGCTCGAACGGGCCGACCTGGCCACCCGGGTCCTCGACGTGCAGTTCGCCGCCCTCACCGGGGCCGGCGCCGGCGAGGTCGAGGCCTACGCCGAGATCGTCTGGGCGGCGGCCCTCCGCTCGGTCAGCGCCCTCCAGGCGTTCCGCCGCACCGGCACGACGAGCAGCGGCCCGGCCACGGTCGGGTTCCTCCTCGGCGACCCGAAGTGCCCCCGCACCGTGTCGGCGTGTCTCACCGAGGCGTCGCGCTGGCTGCTCGAGATCCCGGGCCACGAACAGGCGATCGCGGCGTGCACCAACGCCGAACGCCTCGTGCTCGACGCCGTCCCGGCCGAGATCCTCGACTCGGGCGACCTCCACCGCTTCGCCCACACCCTCCAGCAGGCGATCGGCGAGGTGCACGAACAGGTCGAGCGCACATGGTTCTCCCCGATTCCCGCAGAAGTCGCCGGTTGAGGCCGATGGATTCACCATGACGATCAAGGTCGCCCTCGAGCACCGCACCACCTACGAGTTCGATCGCACGGTGGTGCTCGCGCCCCACGTGGTCCGGCTCCGCCCGGCCCCCCACTCGCGAACGCCGATCGAGGCCTACTCGCTGCGGGTCGACCCGGCGGAGCACTTCCTCAACTGGCAGCAGGATCCGTTCGGCAACTTCGAGGCCCGACTCGTCTTCCCCGAACCGGCGACCCGGCTCGAGATCGTCGTCGACCTGGTCGCCGACCTGACCGTGATCAACCCGTTCGACTTCTTCCTGGAGGAGGACGCCGAGCACGCCCCGTTCGAGTACGAACGCGACCTGCGGGCTGACCTGGGCCCCTATCTCACCGTCGGCCCGGCCGGGCCCCTGGTGCGGGCCCTGCTCGCCGAGATCGGCCGGCCCTCGGGCGAGCGCACGATCGACTTCCTCGTCGCCATCAACCAGTTGGTCCAGCAGAAGGTCGACTACACCGTCCGCCTCGAACCCGGCACCCAGACCCCGGAGCAGACCCTCGATCGGGCCCTCGGTTCGTGCCGCGACTCGGCCTGGCTGCTCGTCCACCTGCTGCGCCACTTCGGGTTCGCCGCCCGCTTCGTGTCCGGCTACCTCGTCCAGCTGACCGCCGACGAGAAGCCTCTCGAGGGACCGGCCGGCCCCGAGGCCGACTTCACCGACCTCCACGCGTGGACCGAGGTGTTCCTCCCTGGTGCCGGCTGGGTCGGGCTCGATCCGACCAGTGGCCTGCTGACCGGCGAGGGCCACATCCCCCTGGCCGCCACCCCCGACCCGCGCTCGGCGGCCCCGATCACCGGCGCCACGTCGGTGTGCGAGGTCGAGTTCTCCTACGACAACATCGTGCGCCGGGTGCACGAGGACCCCCGGGTCACGCTCCCCTACGACGACGACCAGTGGACCGCGATCGACGACCTGGGTCGCCGGATCGACGAGCGGCTCGTCGCGGGCGACGTGCGACTGACGATGGGCGGCGAGCCGACCTTCGTGTCGACCCTCGACCGGGAGTCGCCCGAGTGGCGGACCCGCGCCGATGGGCCGGCCAAGCGGCAGTTGGCGGCCGAGCTCACCACCCGACTCCACGACCGCTTCGCCCCCGGCGGCCTCGTCCACCACGGCCAGGGCAAGTGGTATCCGGGCGAGCCGCTCCCCCGGTGGCAGAAGGCGATCGTGTGGCGCAAGGACGGTGCGGCGCTCTGGCACGACCGGGCCCTGCTGGCCGACCCCGATCTGGCCGGCGATCTCGACACCGCCAAGGCGGAGCCGTTCCTGCAGGCCCTGGCCGAACGGCTCGGGTTCGACGGCTCGACGATCCGCGCCGGGCACGAGGACCCGATCCACGCCCTGTGGCAGGAGGCCCTGCTGCCGGTCGGCCAGGCCCCCGACGACGACCTCGACCCGACCGACCCCGACCTGTTCGAGGAGGACAAGCGCCGGTCGATCACCCGGCGGCTCGACGCTCGCCACGGCAGCGCCACCGGCTGGGTGCTCCCGATCCATCGCGACATCGGCCCCGGCGGCGTGCCCCGCTGGGCCTCGGCCCGCTGGACCACCCGCCGTCGGGAGCTGTTCCTGGCCCCCGGCGACTCCCCGATGGGCTACCGGCTCCCGGTGCGGTCCCTCGCGTGGGACGGTCCGCCCCCCGCCTTCGAGGAGTCGCTCTTCGCTCAGCTCCGCCCGCTCCCCGACGCCACCGGTCCCGCCGGGCCGGGGGTGCCGAGCGTGGTGATCGAGGGCAACGGCCCGCCGACCGCCCTGTGCGCCGAGGTCCGCAACGGTCGGCTCCACCTGTTCCTGCCGCCGTGCGACTCGACCGCCGATGCCCTCGAACTCATCGGGGCGATCGAGGAGACCGCCGCCGACCTCGCCACCCCGGTCGTGCTCGAGGGCTACCCGATCCCGTCCGACCCGCGGCTCGAGACCCTGGTGGTCGCCCCGGACCCGGCCGTGATCGAGGTGAACGTGCCGCCCGCCACCGACTGGGTGCACCTCAAGGAGATCATCGAGGGCGTGCACGCCGAGGCCCGCAACACCCGCCTCGGCACCGAGACCTTCGACCTCGACGGCACCCACACCGGCACCGGCGGCGGCAACCACGTGACGATCGGCGGGCCCACCCCGGCCGACAGTCCCCTGCTGCGTCGTCCGTCGCTGCTGCGGTCGCTGGTGACCTACTGGCAGCACCATCCGTCGCTGTCCTACCTGTTCTCCGGCCGGTTCATCGGCCCGTCGAGCCAGGCCCCCCGGGTCGACGAGGCCCGCGACGACAACCTCTACGAACTCGACACCGCCCTGGCCGAGCTCGACCGCCTCGGCGACGACGTGGCCCCGTGGGTGGTCGACCGGGCGCTGCGCAACCTGCTGATCGACGTCACCGGCAACACCCACCGCTCGGAGTTCAGCATCGACAAGCTGTTCAGCCCCGAGGGCGAACGGGGCCGGCTCGGCGTGCTCGAGCTGCGCGCCTTCGAGATGCCGCCCCATCCTCGCATGGCCCTGCTCCACGCCCTGCTGGTGCGAGGCATCGTCGCCCGCTGCTGGGACGAACCGTTCCGGCGCCGCCCGGTGCGCTGGGGCACCGCCCTCCACGACCGCTACCTCCTCCCCTGGTACGCCGAGCGCGATCTCGACGAGGTGGTCGACGACCTGGCCGAACACGGCCTCGACTTCCGCTCGTCGTGGTTCGCCCCGTTCATGGAATTCCGCTTCCCTCGGCTCGGCACGGTCACCGTCGGCGGCGTGACCCTCGAGGTGCGGGGGGCGATCGAGCCGTGGCACGTCCTGGGCGAGGAGGTCACCTCCTCGGGCATGGCCCGCTACGTCGACTCCTCGACCGAGCGAGTCCAGCTCCGGGTCGAGGGGTTCGATCCCGAGCGTCACGCCATCACGTGCAACGGCGCCGAGCTGCCCCTCACCGCCACCGACGTGCCCGGTCTCCGGGTCGCCGGCATCCGCTACAAGGCGTGGCAGCCCGCCTCGGGCCTCCACCCGACGATCGGCATCGACTCGCCCCTGACCTTCGACGTCGTCGAGCGCTCCGCCCGCCGTTCGATCGGCGGCGCCCGCTACCACGTGGTGCACCCCGGCGGTCTCGCCCACGAGCGGTTCCCGGTCAATGCCGGCGAGGCCGAGTCACGCCGACAGGCCCGGTTCGAACCCTTCGGCCACACACCGGGTCGCCTCGTGCCCGAGGATCTCCGCCTGTTCGACCACCGCGAGTATCCTGTGACGCTCGACCTCCGTCGGGTCCGCCGGGTCTGATCCCGGCCGCCGTCGGCGGTCACCCGGCGGCTTCCTCTTCCACGAACCCGAGCCCCGACCCGCATGACCTTGACCGACGACGGCCTGCTGGCCGGGTACGCACCCCGCGAGGGGACCGCCGACGAACTGCTCGACGACCGCGCCCGGCTGCGGGAGCCGTGGACGGGGGTCGGACCGGCGCTCGAGGCGATGGGCACCAGCGAGCTGCGCTCGCGCCAACGCGACGTGGCCCGGCTCCTCGACGCCGACGGCGCGTCGTACCGCATCGTCGACTCGGGTCGGAGCCAGCCCTGGAAGCTCGATGCGATCCCCCTCCTGATGTCGTCGGCCGACTGGGCCGGGATCGAGGAGTCGATCCGTCAGCGAGCGGCCCTGCTCGACCTGGTGCTGCGGGACCTCTACGGCGAGCGCAAGCTGCTCAGCCGCGGGGTGATCCCGCCCGAGCTCGTGTTCGACGATCCGGGCTTCGTCCCGGCCTGGGACCGCCAGTCGCTGCCCGACGGGTCGCAGTTGTTCACCTACGCCGTCGACCTCGCTCGCGACGGTGACGGCGAGTTCCGGGCCCTCGCCGACTTCACCCAGGCGCCGAGCGGCGCCGGCTACGCGCTGCAGAACCGTCTCGTGCTGTCGCGGGTGTTCCCCTCGCTCTACCGCAACGCCCGGGTCCACCACGTCGCCCCGTTCTTCCGCTCGTTCCGAGCCGGCCTCCAGTCGCTGGGCGCCCACCGGTCCGACGACCCCCGGATCGTGATCCTGTCGCCGGGGCCCCTCGCCGAGACGGCGTTCGAACACGCACAGCTCGGCAGCTACCTCGGCTATTCGGTGGTCGAGGGGCGAGATCTCGTGGTGCGTGACGGCGAGGTGCAGCTGCGGGCGCTCGGCCAGCTGGAGCCGGTCGACGTCGTGCTCCGCCGCGTCGACGCCGCCTTCGCCGACCCGCTCGAGCTCCGGCCCGACAGCCAGCTGGGCGTGCCGGGCCTGGTCGAGGCCGCCCGGCGCCGATCGGTGGCGGTGGCGAACCCCGTCGGCTCCGGCGTCGTCGAGAACCCCGCCCTCCACGCCTTCCTGCCCGCCGCCGCGCAAGCCCTGCTCGGCCAGGAGCTGCGCATGCCCGGCGTCGAGACGTGGTGGTGCGGTGATCCCGACGCCAAGCGGTTCGTGCTCGAACACCTCGACCAGCTGGTGTGCAAGCCGATCGCCCGCACCGGTGCGGCACGCACCCTGTTCGGCGACAGCCTCACCCGTGACGAGCGACGTCGGCTCGCCCAACGGATCGAGGACGAGCCCCGTCGCTGGGTCGCCCAGCGACCGCTGCCGATGTCGACGACGCCGACCCTCACCAGCCAGGGAGTCGTTCCCCGACGCACCCTGCTGCGGGCCTTCGCGGTCGCTCGTCACCGGTCGTGGGCCGTCATGCCCGGCGGCTTGGCCCGGGTCGCCCCCGGACCCGGCAATCCGCTGATCTCCAACCAGCTCGGCGCCCTCGCCAAGGACGTCTGGGTGCTGGCCTCCGAGCCCCAGGACCCGGCCGAGCTCTGGCTGCGGTCCGGGCCGACCCCGGCCTCGCTCGACGGGCTCACCCAGCGCGCAGCGGAGAACCTGTTCTGGATGGGCCGCTACCTCGAGCGGGCGGAGTCGACCGCCCGTCTCCTGCGCGCGGTCCAGGATCGCCGCACCGACCAGTCGAGCGACGACGCCACCGGCGCCGCCGCCGTCGCCGCGTTGCTCCGGGCGATCACGCTGATGACCTTCACCGAACCGGGATTCGTCGGCCCCGGCGCGGAGGCCCGCATCGCGGACCCCGACCACGAACTGCTCTCCCTGATCTGCAACGACCGTCGGGCGGGTTCGGTCGCCAACTCGGTGCGGCGCCTGCTGACGTCGGCCGAGGCCGTGCGCGACCAGCTCTCGCTCGACACCTGGCAGTTCACCTCCGACCTGGAGAACCACCTCGACACCCTCGCCGCGGCCTCCCCCAACCGCCAGGAGGTGGTGCAGGGAACGTTGGGCTCGGTGCTCGCCTCGCTGCTGTCGTTGCAGGGCATCGTGGCGGAGTCGATGGTGCGCGACGCCGGCTGGCACTTCCTCGATGCCGGGCGCCGCATCGAGCGGTTCCTGCAGCTCGCCCGCATGTTGCAGAGCACCCTCTACACCGAGCGTGACGACGCCGTCGACTCCCTGGTGCTCGAGTCGATCCTGATCAGCGCCGAGAGCATCATCACGTACCGTCGGCGCTACCGCTCCCGGGCCCAGGTCGCCACCGTGCTCGACCTCCTCATCGCCGACGGCGGCAACCCCCGCTCGCTCCGGTATCAGGTCGACCGGCTCGTCGATGCCGTCGCCGCCCTGCCCGGCAACGCCTCCCAGCCGCCGTTGGGTCGCGAGGAGCGCAGCGTCCTGCGGCTCCAGACCGAGGTCCGCCTGGTGCAGACCGAGGCGCTCGCCGCCGGTGACGGGGCCGGCTGCCGGGCCGCCCTCGAGGCGTTCTGCTCCGAGGTGATCGCCCTCGCCGACGAGGTGGCCGCGGCCGTCGACGAACGCAGCTTCGCCCACCTCCCGCCGCAGCGACCCCTGGTCGATCTCGGGGTGCGGACGTCGTGACCCGGTTCTCGGTGGTCCACACCACCCGCTACGTCTACGAGGCGTCGGTCACCTCGTCCTACGGGCAGGCGAGCCTGCTGCCCCGCTCGACGCCGGTGCAGGAGTGCGTCGGCAGCGAACTGCGGATCGATCCGGAGGCGTCGGACCGACGCGAGCGGCTCGACCTTCACGGCAACCGGCTCGTCTACTTCTCCATCGACCGGCCACATCGGTCGCTCGAGATCGAAGCGGCCAGCCAGGTCGAGGTCGTGCCCGACGCCGAGCGACCACCCCGGCCCGGCCTCGACGCGACGGTGACCGACGTGATCGCCGCCACCGAGGGGTTGACGGGCGACGCCCGCGTCGACGTCGCCCCCTTCCGGTTCGAGTCGCCGCGACTGGGTCGCCACCGCGGCACCAGCGAGCTGGCGGCCGAGCTGTGGGAGCCGACCTCCACCGTCGGCGAGGCCCTGACGCGACTCGGGTCGACCATCCACGAACGCTTCTCGTTCGATCCGCAGGCCACGACGGTCACCAGCACCCTCGACGACCTGTTCCGGCAGCAGGCCGGAGTGTGCCAGGACTTCGCCCACCTGGCGGTCGCGGTGGCCCGGACGTGGGGCCTGCCGGCCCGCTACGTCAGCGGCTACCTCGAGACCGACCCACCGCCGGGCCAGCCGAAGCTCCAGGGCGCCGACGTGAGCCACGCCTGGGCCTCGGTCTACCTGCCGGGCACCGGCTGGGTCGATGTCGACCCGACGAACGACCAGTTCGCCAACGACCGCTACGTCACGGTCGGGTGGGGGCGTGACTACGGCGACGTCCCCCCGCTCACCGGGGTGATCTTCACCTCGGGCGGGACCCGTTCGCTCGAGGTGTCCGTCGACGTCCGTCGCGTCGACACCGTGTCGACCGGGGCCTGACCGCCCGCCACGAGCTCGCCGAGGTTGCGGATCGCGACCGCTGCGGCGGCCACCAACAGCACGACGGCGACGACCGTCCGGCCGCCGATGGCCGCCCCGAGCGCTCCGGCCACCGCCACCGCTCGGGCGTCGGTCGAGAGCAGGGCGGCGCCGGCGACGGCCAACACGACGGGGATCGACAGCGCCGCCCAGGTGCGCGACCAGCGCGCCGGGCGAGCCTCGGCACTGAGTGGCGTCGCCGGATGCCGGAGATGGGCTCGGAGGTCGGGAACCGGCACCTCGCCGCGGCGGAGGCGGGCGTCGAGGTCCTCCAGCTCCACCCGCTGTCGCAACAGGTGGGTGAGGTGCTCTCGCTCGGCTGTCGCGTCGTCCCGGCCGGCGGCGCGGTCGGCGGCCAGTTCGACCAGGGGCAGGAGCCGGCCGCTGCGGCGGATCTGCTCGTCGAGATCGCCGAGGGAGCGGGCGAGCTTCGCTCGGTCGAGGCGCGCCTCGCGAGCCGAGGGCGGCAGCGTCCCGTGCAGGCCGACGAACCCGAGCGGGTCGGCCCACGAGGCCCGCACCGCCCCGGCGCGATCGAACTTGGGGCCCGAGGGCCCGCGCTCGCCCTGCAGCGGGTCCAGGGTGTCGACCCCCCACAGGCCCCGGTAGTCGGTGATCGGTGCGCGGGTCGTCATGTCCAGCATCGGGAGGTCGTGCAGCTCGGGGCCGTCGCCGCCCGCGGCGTCGACGAAGGGCACGCCGAAGGGAGGGCCGAGGCCTCGGCGTCGCCGCCGGACCCGACGACGCACGGTGAGGTCGACGACCGCGCCTCGGACCCGCACCAACCACCGCAGGGCCGGCACGTCGATACGGGTGACGTAGTCGCCGGGCCGGAACATCACGGCGTGGCTGCCGGCCGCCACCATCAGACGGGGCCGCTCGCCCTCACGATCGACCTCGGGGTCGTCCCAGTGGCGACGGAGGTCGGCGCCGAGATGATCGTGGCTGGTGGCGCCGATCCACGCGGGACGTCCGGTGGCCGGGTCGCAGAACACCCATGCCTGCTCCCAGTCGCCCTCGTGGTCGTTGAGCCCCCGGTAGCCGGTCCGCCAGTCGTTCATCGCGTAGAACCACGCGTAGTGGAGGACCAGCCACTCCCCCGCCCGCACGGTGCGGCCGTAACAGGCGGGTGCGCGGTCGAGCCCGAGGCGACGGGCCTTGGCCGCCGCCGCCGAGGCGGTGCGCCGGTCGAGGGTCGGCCGCAGCCACACCGACAGGTGGAAGAGGGCATCGAGGAGCCGGGCGAACAGCCCGACCGTGCCCAGCCGGTCACAGGGCCCTGAGGGGCGGTCACGGAGCCCGCACGGGCGGTCACATCGCCCTGAGGGGCGGTCGCGGGCCGCATCGAGATCGTCGGGCTCGACGAATCGCAGGGCCGTCCCGGCCGGGTGCCGACCGTCGAGCTCCTCGACCCGGGCCGGCGTCTCGGTGCCGTCCGGCGCGACCAGGGTGGAGGCGGCCACGTAGCCGTCGTAGGCGATCGGCCGGAACCGTTCCCGGCGGTCGAGGACCAGGATCGGTCGGTGCCGCCACAGCACGTCGTCGTCGGCGGCCCGGTCGGTCACGATTCCGCCGGCCGCGAGGTCCAGTAGCCCCAGTCGCTCCGACGCACCGTCTCCGGGAACACGCCGAGCCACAGGGCAGAGTTGCGGACCGCCCCGTGGGCCACCTTGCGGGCGAGCCCGAGTTCGAGCCGGCGGTGATCGAAGGCCTCCACGCCGAGGCCGGGCTCGAAGGTCACCCGCCAGCCGGCACGCGCCACCCGGAACATCAGCTCGGTGTCCTCGTTCACGCTCAGCGCCGGGTCGAAGCCGCCCACCGAGGCGAGGGCGTCGGCGGCCACGATCATGTTCGACCCCGAGGCCGCCGGGATCCCGACGGCGCTCAACAGGGCCTGACCCCGCACGAACCAGCGGTGATAGCGACCGAAGCCGCCGTCGGACCCCTTCACCCCGACCACGCCGCCGAGGTCGTCGGGGCAGGCCACGGCGGCGAGCCGGTCGAAGTAGCCCCGCCGGAACCGCACATCGGCGTCGGCGAAGAGCAGCCAGGGGGTCGTGGCGACCCTCGCCCCCCACTGGCGGGCGGTCGGGATGTTGGCGGCGGCCCGCACCACGACGGCGTCGGGCCGTCGCTCCTCGATGCGCTCGGCCGTGCCGTCGTCACCCGAGTCGACCACGACGAGCGCCACGTCGTCGGGCACCGAGTCGAGGAACCGGTCGACCCCGCGCCGTTCGTTCATCGTCGGCACGACCACGGTGATCGTCGAGCGGCTGAGACGGTCGGACGGACGTGAGCGCTGCGGCACGCATCACACGGTTGTCGTTCGAGATGACGCCCAGGTCGGCGCCAGATGACCGGCGGGTGACGATTCGCTCAACCTTGCGGAG
>JBPEXC010000159.1:0-2420 GCA_052032035.1 Acidimicrobiales bacterium
CACCCACTCGATCCGTCGGGTGAGCCGCACCGAGTCGGGCTCGCCCGCCACCGGCTCGTCGAAGATCCACGCCCAGGAACAGGACGAGCTGCTCAACCGGGCGTTCGCGTCGAGCTGAGGCCGAGGCGTCGCCGGGCGGGGCCGACCCGCCGTCAGGCGAGTTCGAGACCGATGACGGCTCCCAGGTCCGCGAGGGCCTGGGGGCCGGAGGTCACCTTGATCGTCGTCATGCCCATCGCCTTGGCCGGCTTCAGGTTGATGCCGAGGTCGTCGAGGAACACGGCGTCGTCGGCGTCGACACCGACGGTCTCGAGGGCGATCTCGTAGAACCGCACCTCGGGCTTGCGGACGCCGACCACCGACGACTCGATCACGTGGTCGAACAGGCCGATCACCTCGCGCACGTCGTCGGGCGACTCCTGCCAGGACCGGAAGTTGTTGGTGAGACAGGCGGTGCGGAACCCGGCCGCCTTCACCCGCTTCAGCCCCTCGACCATCTCGGGGCGGATGTCGCCGTGGATCAGTTCGAGGATCTTCCGCCCGTCGACGGTGTGGCCACGCTCGGCCGCCTCGGCCTCGAACAGCTCGGCGAAGCCGGCGACGTCGACGTCGTTGCGCTCGAACTTCGCCCACGCGTTGTCGTCGGGATTGGTCGAATTGATCGTGCGGATCAGTCCGTCCGGCAGACCGTGCTCGGCCTCGTAGGTCTCGAACGCCTCGAACGGCGACGTGAGGATCACGCCGCCGAAGTCGAACAGCACGGCGCTGATGTTGGAGTTGGGACTGGCAGGGCTGGGACTGGCAGGGGCGGGACCGGCAGAGGTGGTGGGCTTCGACACGGCGGCGACTCTATGCACGGGTCGCCGACGGCCACAAGACATCCGCCGTCCGTCCGACGTCCGAGGCCGACCGGGCGCCCGCCGGAGACCCGCATGGGCACTGGGCCCGATGCCTCACCACCCGAGGAGCGCCAGGAAGTCTGCGGGTATCCAAGGTTTGCTGCGATCTCGGTGATTCACTGGTGGTGATCATGAGCCCCTCCGCGTCCACGCATCTCGTTGTCGATGGCTCCAACATCGCCACCGAGGGCCGCAACCTCCCCAGTCTCGCCCAGCTCGACGAGGCCGTCCGCGCCATCATGCGCGAGCGGTCCTACGAGACGATCACCGTCATCGTCGACGCCACGTTCGCCCATCGCATCGAGGACGACGAGAAGGCTGAATTCGAGAAGGCCGTCGAGGCCGGCGAGATCATCATCCCGCCGGCCGGCGTCGTCGGCCGCGGCGACACCTTCATCCTCCAGGTGGCCGACAAGGTCGGTGCCGCCGTGTTCTCCAACGACTCCTTCCAGGAGTTCCACGGCGAACACGAGTGGCTCTTCGACGAAGGTCGCCTCGTCGGCGGCAAGCCGATCGACCACGTGGGATGGGTGCTCGTCGACCGGGTGCCGGTCCGCGGCCCGGCCAGCCGACGTGCGGTGCGCGACGCCAAGGGCGGTTCGAAGAGCAACGGTCGTGGCGGGCGCCGCTCCGGACGGGGTCGTTCCCGGTCGGGCAAGGCCGACACCAAGGCCGCATCGAAGCGAGCGTCGGGCCCTCCCCCCGTGCCCAGCTCACCTCCCCCGGCCAAGAAGAAGCCGAGCCGCAAGGCCAACACCGCCGCGATCGACGAAGTGATCGCGGAGGCTACGGCCGCAGCGGAGGGCGACACCGCCACCAACGGCGAGACCGAGGCGACCGCGTCGAACGACAGCACCACGAAGAAGGGTGGCGGTCGTCGGCGGTCGAAGAAGTCGGGCGGCTCCGACAGCAACGAACTCAACGACCCGGCGAGCTTCCTCTCGTTCGTGTCACAGCATTCGATCGGCGACGCAGTGGTAGCCACCGTCGATCGTTTCTCCTCCCACGGCTGCTACGTGGAAGCGGCAGGGGCCCAGTGCTACCTGCCGTGCAACTCGATGGGCGACCCGCCACCCAACCGTGCGCGCGACGTCGTCTCACGCAACCAGCTCGTCACCGTTCGAGTCGTTTCCCTCGACGCAGAACGGCGCGGGATCAACGTCGAGCTCCTCGACACCGATCCCGATCCGGAGGTCTCGACCTCTCCGCCCCCGGATGCGAACACTCACGAATCGGCGGCATCAGCCGACGACTCGTCCGGAGAGGTGTCCCGACCAAGGAGCAGCCACGTGGCTACCAAGAAGACCACCGCCAAGAAGGCGCCGGCCAAGAAGGCGGCCAAGACCACCAAGCGTGCAGCGACTGCCTCGACGTCGGCTCGCGCCAAGAAGACCGCCGCCAAGAAGGCGCCGGCGAAGAAGGCGACCGCGAAGAAGACCACCGCCAAGAAGGCCCCGGCCAAGAAGGCGACCGCGAAGAAGACCACCGCCAAGAAGGCCCCGGCCAAGAAGGCCCCGGCCA
>JBPEXC010000016.1:0-10982 GCA_052032035.1 Acidimicrobiales bacterium
CCGTCGTCGGCCTACGTCGTCGCCATCCTCCGCCTCGCCGCCTGAAGGCGGCGAGGCCCAGCCCCGGATCCGGGGCGCGGTCTTCTCGGGACTGAGCGCAACCGTCGGCGGTCGAGGTCAGGCGACCGGGACCGGTGGCTCCTCGGCATGGTCCGACGGGCCCTCGACGTCGAGCCGGGGCAGGATGCGGTCGAGCCAGCCGGGCAACCACCAGTTCTTGGCGCCGAGGAGCTCCATCGTGGCCGGCACCAGCAACATGCGGACGAGGGTGGCGTCGAGCAGCACCGCCGTCGACAGTCCCAGGCCGAACAGCTTGATGATGCGGTCGTCCTCGAGCAGGAAGCTGCCGAACACCACCACCATGATCGCGGCGGCGGCCGAGATCACCCGAGCGGTGGCGGCGAGCCCGTCGGCCACCGAGTTGACGGCGTCGCCGGTGTGATCGAACTCCTCCTTGATGCGGCTGAGGAGGAAGACCTCGTAGTCCATCGACAGGCCGAAGACGATGGCGAACATCATCATCGGGATGAAGGGCTCGATCGGCGCGGGCTCGACGCCGAACAGCGATCCACCCCACCCCCACTGGAAGACCGCGACCACCACGCCGTAGGCGGCGGAGATCGACAGCATGTTCATGATCACGGCCTTGACCGGCACGAGCAGCGACCGGAACACCGCCATCAGCAGCAGGAACGACACCGCCAGCACCACGCCGAGGAACAGCACGAGCCGGCCCGACAGGTAGCTGGTGAAGTCGACGCTGGCCGGCACCTGCCCCGTGAGCTTCACGTCGAGCGCAGCGTCGCCGACCGCACCCGGGATGACCTCGCCACGCAGACGTTCGACGGTGTCGACCGTCTCGGCGTCCTGCGGGGCGCTGGTCGGGATCACCTGCACCAGGTAGGCGGTGGCCGCCTGGGGATCCTCCAGGTCGTTGGGGAACGGCTGCCCGACACGGGCGACCCCGTCGTCGGCCTCGACCGCACCGATCAACGCCGGCAGCGCGGCCGCGGCCGCCGGCTCGTCGACCTCGACCGCGAGCAGGAACGGCCCGTTGAAGCCGGGACCGAATCCCTCGGCGATGAGGTCGTAGGCCCGGCGGGTGGTGGTCTCGGTCGGGTAGTTGCCCTCGTCGGAGAAGCCCATCCGCAGTCCGAGGACCGGCAACGACAACACGACGAGCACCCCGCCGCCGATCAGCAGCCAGAGCCAGGGGCGGCGCTGGATCACGCGGCTCCACCGGTGGGCGACGGTGTCGCGCAGCGGCTTCGGCGCCCGGGCCGGCACCTCCCGCTGGAGGAAGGGGACGAAGAACCCGGCGGCGAGGGTGAGGGCCGAGGCGACGGCGCCGCCGATGGCGAGCTGTGGGTAGCCGAGGCCGAGGCCGAGGAGGGCCAGCGATGCGAAGCCGGCGCCCACGAGGCCCCGGTAGCGGGTGACCTCGATGCTGTCGCCGGCGAACCCGATCAGGGCCGGCAGCAGGGTGATCGACGCCGCCATCGTCACCGCCACGGTGACTGCGGCGGCGATGCCGAGCCCCGACACGAAGGCGAGACCGATCAGCAGCATGCCCATCAGCGACACCACGACCGTGATCCCGGCGAACACCACGGCCCGGCCGGCGGTGTCCATCGCCCGCACGGTGGCGTCCTCGATCGACATCCCCGTGCGCCGCAGCTCCCGGTAGCGGGTGACGATGAACAGGGCGTAGTCGATCCCGACGCCGAGGCCGATCATGATGCCGATGATCGGCCCGAAGTCGGGCACGCTCACGACGTTGGTGAGCAGCGTGACCACGCCGAAGCCGCCGGTGGCGACACCGGCGATGGCGACCCCGATCGGGAGGCCCATCGCCAGGACCGAACCGAAGGCGACGATGAGGACCACGACGGCGAAGGCGAGACCGATCAGCTCGGTCTCCGGCGGCTCGAACTCGCCGAGGGCGGCGCCGCCGATCTCGACCGTCAGGCCATCGATCTCGGCGGCGGGCGTGCCCCCGGCCTCGGGATGGTGCAGTGCTTCCTCGATGGCGGCACCGATCTCGGCCGACTCGGTCTGGTCGACGTGCTGACCGAGATTGACCGACGCGAAGGCGATCGTGCCGTCGGGCGAGATCTGGGCGGCACCGAAGGGCGTGTAGGGGCTGACGATGGTGACGTCGTCCTGATCGATGCCGGCGTCGTCGAGCTCGGCGTCGACCTCGACCGCGTCGATCTCGGCGAACAACGCCTCCATGGCGGCCTGCACCTCGGGGTCGTCGACCCCCTGCTCGGCCTGGAACACGATCGAACCGCCGAAGCTGCCGCCGGCACCCGGGAACTCGCGCTCGAGGATCTCGAAGCCGTCGGCGCTCTCCGACGCCGGGATCTCGAACGCCCCGTCGAACGCCGATCCGATGGCGCCGGCGAGGGCGTTGACGCCGAACAGCAACGCCAGCCAGATCGCGGCGACCAACCGCCGATTGCGGAAACTCCAACGACCGAGCCGCTGATACATCGGGCACTCCTCGGGGGCAGAGGGGAACGAGTGGGCGATACGCTACGAGACCGTAGCGTAACTCGCTACGGCACCGTATCGGAATTTTGTCACCCGATTCGACCACACGATGAACCGACCCCTCTCCCGCTCCGCCCACGACAAGATCCTCGACTGCGCGCGCTCGCTCATCGGCGAGGTGGGCGCCGACCGCTTCACGGTCGACGAGGTCGTTCGCCGTTCCGGCGTGGCCAAGACCACGATCTACCGCCACTTCACCAACGCCGGTCGCCTCCTGATCACGGCGCTGGACGAGATGATCGAGCCGCCGATCGAGGTCGACACCGGCTCGCTCCGAGGCGACCTCGAGGCCCTCCTCACCCACTACCTGCCGATCCTCAACAACGACACCAAGCTCCGCACCATCCTCACGGTGATGCGGGCCTCCGCCGACGATCCGGCGCTGCGCGAGGTCCACACCGAGATGTTGCGCAGCCGCCTGTCGCCGCTCTACGTGGTGATCGAGCGGGCACAGCAGCGCGGCGAGATCGACCCCGACCTGGCGCCCGACGTGGCGCTGAGCATGCTGGAGGGTCCGCTGATGATGCGACGGATGATGACCGGCGAGAAGATCAGCGAGGCGACCGCCCGCGAGACCCTCGAGCGCGTCCTGCGCGCCCTCGCGCCGACCTGATCACTGCGGCCGCCGAACGGGCCGGTGCTCGCGCCGGTGGAGGTCGCCGACCAGGTCGACGTCGGACCCACAGCTGCGGCACCGGGCCACCAGGTCGACGATGCCCCCACACCCGGCGTGGGTGAACTCGATCGGGGGCGACACCCCGCCATGGCGGTCACCCCACGCCCGGAGGGCCTCGACCACGACCGCGAGCTCCCGACCCGACTCGGTCAGCTCGTAGCGTCGCCGCCGACGGTCGGCGTCGTCGACGCTGCGCTCGAGCACCCCGGCGTCGACCAGACGATCGAGACGCCGCGACAGGGTGTTCGTCGCCACCCCCAGGCGTTGGGCGAACTCGTCGAAGGTCGCCGAGCCGAGCAACGCCTCGCGCACGACCAGCAGGGTCCATCGCTCGCCGACGACCTCGAGTGCACGGGCCACCGAGCAGTCCTGACCGTCGTAGGCGTCGGGCAGCATGCGGTCGAGCCTAGTGACGGTCACCCCAGGAGCAGGCGGAGCTGGTCGGCGGCGGCGAGGTGCACACCGGCCTCGTCCCAGATGTCGATCCGCTCCCGGCACCAGCCGTCCGTGCTCATCTCGACCGCCGTGGTGCGCAACAGGACCCACGGCGACCTCGATGCGCCGGCCGTGTGGGTCGGGCGCACGGTGAGCTCGATCGTCGGAAGCAGGGCCGGCTCGGCGAGCACCGCCGACCACGCCGGCGCGAGCGAGTCGGCGAGGTAGACGAGACGGGCCAGGTCGGGCGGGCGGTCGTCGACGACGACGCGCAGCCAGGCTGTGAGCTCGGGGGTGGAGCTGCCGGCGAACGGCCGCCGATCGTCGGCCGGACGGATGTCGACCAGCCGGCCGGCGGGCGGTGCCAGTTCGCCCAGCGAGAACGGCCGACAGTGCTCCGGGCCCGGCGCGTCGGGCCGGGTCGGCGCCAGACCGGACCCCGATTCGGCCGACGCGCCGTTCGACGGAGCGGCGGCCGAGCCGAAGATCGACGAGGCGGCGACGAGCGCCTGCCCGCCGCGACGGACCTCGGCGGATGCCCCGACGACGGTGCGACCGCGAGCATCGAGCGAGACCCCGACCTCGGCGTCACGCCGGACCGCCCGCAGGAACCGGGCCGACACCGACCGGAGCGCGGGCGGCTCGCTGCCCTGGCCCTCGTTGCCATCACCGCCGGCGACAGCTGCGGCGCCGACCATCAGCCCGGCGAGGCGGGCCAGGATCACCCCGCCGTGCAGCCCTCCCCATCCGAACAAGGCCTCCTCGGCCGGGAAGGTCGCCCCCTCGGGCGGGGCCAGGAAGTCCCCCGCCCGCCCCCCGGCGAGCATCTGCTCCCCCGCCGGCGACTCGTCCACCGTTGCCATGTCGTCTCGCATCTCACTCCTCCGCGATCCATTCCTTGCGTCACGCAAGTGTTTACCCTACGTTCCGTTGCATGACAAGACTCACAGACTTGACCGACACGACCGACCGTGAGGACGTCGCATCGCTGATCGATCACCACGTCGCCCGCTTCGGCTCCCTCGGCGTGCTGGTCAACGGCGCCGGCTCGGTCGGACTCGGCGGCGTCGCCGACGCAGACGTGACCGAGCTCGATCGGCTCCTCGAGCAGAACGTCCGAGCGACGTGGCTCGTGACGCAGACGGCCATCCCGCACCTCCGGGCCGCGGCGGCCCGATCCGGGAGCGCGTCGATCATCACCATCGGCTCGATCCTCGGACGACACGGCAGCGGGGCGGTCGCCGCCTACTCCGCGTCGAAGGCGGCCCTCTTCGGCCTCATGCAAGCGGTCCACGACGAACTCGCCGACGAGCGGGTCCGGGCGACGACGATCGCCCCGGCGTTCGTGGCCACGCCGATGACCGAACCCCTCGCCCATCTCGACCGGAGCGAGATGATCCAGCCGGGCGACGTGGCCGAGACCGTGCGCTACCTCACTCGGCTCAGCGGCACCTGCGCCGTCCCCGAGGTCCTGCTCCTGCGTACTGCCGACCGACTGCTCGCGTTGTGACCGACGCCGGCCGCGAGCGGTGCGACCAGATCGAGGGAGCCCGCGTCAGGGGCGGGTGAGGGCGGCGCGGGCGGCATCGGCGACCAGGGTGACGGCTCGGGCGCCTGCGCCGACGATCGAGCCGAGCTGGAAGAAGATGTGGACCATGCCCTCGAAGAGCCGGTAGTCGGTGGCGACGCCGGCGTCGATCAGGCGCTTGGCGTAGGCCGCTCCCTGGTCGCGCAGTGGGTCGAACTCGGCGGTGATCACCAACGCCGGCGCCACGCCGCGCAGGTCCTCGGCCAGGATCGGGGCCGCTCGCCAGTCGTCGACGTCGGGCGCGTAGCACTGCACGAACCAGTCGATCGTCTCGACCGTCAGCACGTAGCCCTCGGCGTTCTCGGTCATCGACGGGTGGTCGTCGACCATCGCCACCCCCGGATAGACCAGCAGCTGGGCCGCGAGGTCGAGGCCGGCGTCGCGAGCCATGATCGCCATCACGGCAGAGAAGTTGCCGCCGGCCGAGTCGCCGCCGACCACGATCCCGGCGTCGGCCGAGCCGCCGAGTTCGGCACGATTGGCGTCGACCCACTGCAGCGCCGCCCAGGCGTCGTCGATCCCGGCTGGGAAGGGGTGCTCGGGGGCGAGGCGATAGTCGACCGACACGACGGTCGACGCCGACTCGAGGGCGAGCTGCCGGCACACCTGATCGTGGGTGTCGAGGTCGCCGATCGTGTAGCCACCGCCGTGGTAGAAGACGAAGACGCCGCTCGCCCCGGCGTTGCGGTAGACCCGGATCGGGATCGAGCCGGCCGGCCCCGGGATCTCCCGGTCGACCACCTCGTCGAGCTCCGGGCCGTCGCCGGCGAAGGCGGCGAGCGCACGGTAGGTGGCCCGGCGCTCCTCGACCGACTGTTCCTCACCGGCGGGACGTGCGTCGGCCGCCGCGTTGACGGCGTCGACGATCGGGACGATCTCGGGATCGAGGGGCATCGGGTCGACCTCGCTCAGGACTCGCCGACGAGCTCGTCGCGCAGCGCCCGCTTGAGGAACTTGCCGTTGGCGTTCTGCGGGAGGGGCTCGGACCGGAACCACACGGTGGCCGGGATCTTGAACCCGGCGATCAGCGGCTCGAGGTGGGTCCGCAGGCCGGCCTCGTCGAGGGTGGAGCCGGCCTTGAGCACGATGGCGGCGGCGACCGCCTCACCGAGCCGCTCGTCGGGGATGCCGAACACGGCGGCCTCGGCGATGTCGGGGTGCTTGTAGATGGCGGCCTCGACCTCGGAGCAGTAGACGTTCTCGCCACCGCGCAGGACCATGTCCTTGGCGCGATCGACGATGAACACGAAGCCGTCCTCGTCGATGCGGGCGACGTCGCCGGTGTTGAACCACCCGTCCTTGATGTTCTCGGCGGTGGCCTCGGGCCGGTTGATGTAGCCCTTGATCACGATCGGGCCCTTCACGCAGAGCTGCCCGACGACGTCGGGGCCGGGCTCGAGATCCTCGCCGAGGTCGTCGACGAGCTTGGCGTCGACCACCGGCACGAGCGGACCGCACGAGGCGGGCTTGGCCGTGTAGAACATCGACGAGTTGGCGGTGAGGATGCCGCAGGTCTCGGTCAGTCCGTAGCCGGTCGACGGCGCCCCCTGGGGCAGGGCCTCGTCGATCTTCTCGACCAGGTCGGGCTGCACCGGCGCACCGCCGCCACCCATGCCCTGCAGCGACGAGGTGTCGCGGGTCTCCCAGTCGGGGTGCAGCAGCATCTCGCGGCTCATCGTCGGCACGCCCGAGAAGGTGGTGACCCCCTCGCGCTCGATCAACTCGAGGGCCCGACCGGCGTCCCACTTGTAGGTGAAGACGATCTTCGAACCGGTCAGGGTGGCCGGGTGCAGCAGGCAGTTGCAGGCGGTGACGTGGAACAGCGGCGTCGGCGCCATGTAGACGTTCTGCGTCTCCTCACCGGGAGCGGGTTCGGGAGCCGGCGCCGGGGCGTTGCCGGCGGCCTCCTCGGCCCGGGCCTTGGCCATCATGGCCGCCATCGTCATGAACACGAGGTTGAACAGGTTGTGGACCGAGCCCCGATGGGTGAGCTGGGCCCCCTTCGGGAAGCCGGTGGTGCCCGAGGTGTAGAAGATCGTGGCGTCGTCGTCGCCGTCGATCTCGGCGTCGGGCAGGGTGTCGGGGGCGGCGGCCGGGTCGATCACGTCGGTCCAGTGCACCGCACCCTCGGGCAGATCGCCCTCGCAGCGCACGGCGATGATGTCGAGGGGCGAGTTGCCGCGCACCTCGTCGAGCTCGGGGATCACCCGCTCGAGCCGCTCGTTGTCGCAGATCAGCACCTTGGGGGCCGAGTCGACCAGGCCGTAGCGCATCTCGGGGCCGGTCCACCACGCATTGAGACCGACCGCGGCGGCTCCGATGCAGACGGTCGCCCAGTAGGAGATCACCCACTCGGGGTAGTTGCGCATGCCGATGGCGACGCGGTCGCCGGGCTGCACCCCGTGGACGTTGACGAGCCGGTCGGCGAGGGCCCGCACCAGGGCCGCGGTCTCGGCGTAGGTGAGGCGCTCGTCCTCGTAGATGATGTATTCCTTGTCGCCGTGGAGCGTGGCCAGCTCCCAGACCTGGCGCATGTTGGCCGGAGCGTTGTCGAAGACCCGCATCGTGGTGCCGCGCACCTCGATCTCGGACATCGGGAACGCGCCCCCCGGGGCGGTCAGTTCTTCACGTACGGCAAGCAGGTGCTCCATCACGCGCACCATCGTCGCCGATGACCTCGGTCACATACAAACTGCGAGCGGCGTTCGCCAGTCGACCGATTTCACGACCCCGACTGCTGCATGGTGAACGCCGTGTAGGTGTTCTCCATCAGGCAGGCGATCGTCATCGGTCCGGTGCCACCCGGCATCGGGGTGATCGCACCGGCGACCGCCTGCACGGCGTCGAAATCGACGTCGCCGACGATCCCGTCCTCGGTGCGGGAGACGCCCACGTCGAGCACGGCGGCGCCCGGCTTCACGTGGTCGGCGGTGATCATCCGGGCCATCCCGGCGGCGGCGACGAGGATGTCGGCTTCGCGGGTGACGGCGGCGAGGTCGGCGGTGCGGGAGTGGGCGAGGGTGACGGTGGCGTCGGCACCCTTGCGGCCCAACAGGAGCACCTGGGGCAGCCCGACGAGGGTGGACCGGCCGACGACGACCGCCCGCTTGCCGCTCGTCTCCACGCCGTAGCGCTCCAGCAACCGCATCACGCCGAGCGGGGTGCACGGCACGAGTCCGGGCTTGTCGCGCACCAGTCGACCCATCGACCGCTCGGTGAGACCGTCGACGTCCTTCTCCGGCGGGATCAGCTCGAGCACCGGCTCGGGGTCGAGCCCCGAAGGCAGGGGCAACTGCACCAGGATCCCGTGCACGCCGGGGTCGGCGACGAGCTCGGCGACGGCGGCCTCGACCTCGGCCTGGGTGGCGTCGGCGCCCAGCCCGACGTGGCGCGAGCTCATGCCGGCCTCGCCGGCCTTGCGCTGCTTGGAGCGGACGTAGACCTGGCTCGGCTTGTCGTCGCCGACGAGCACGGTGGCCAGACACGGCTGCTCGAGCACACCGGCCGCCTCGATCGTCGACCGCAGCCCGGCGATGAGTTCGTCGCGCAGTCGGTTGCCGTCCATGAGGACCGCCCCGCCGGGCGTGCGCCGGAGGTCGTCGGCGGCGGGCGAGTCGGGGGCTGGCGTCGTGTTGGTCACGTGTCCCGAAGCTAGCAGTGCAGGTGTGCCATCATCGTCGATTTGATGCGCCGATCTCGTGTTCTCTGCCTGGGCCTCGCGCTCGCCGTGGCCGTCGTGGCCCTGCCGTCGCTGGCCGTCGCGCTCACCGACGCCGCCGCCGGCGGCGCCGTCGACGAGGACCTGAAGCTCTCGGTGTTCGACGCCGTCGTGCTCGGCCTGGTCGAGGGCCTCACCGAGTACCTCCCGGTCAGCTCGACCGGCCACCTCCTGGTCGCCAACGAGCTCCTCGGCCTCAACACCTCGGCGAAGGCCGAGACCCTGCTCGACACCTACGCCATCGGCATCCAGGCCGGGGCCATCCTCGCCGTGCTGGTCGTCTACCAGGAGCGGATCCGGCAGATGATCGACGGCCTCCTCGGCCGCAGCGAGGAGGGCCGCCGGGTCCTGATCGCCGTGATCGTGGCCTTCGTGCCGACGGCGATCATCGCCCAGCTCCTCTACGACCGCTTCCGCGATGCGATCTTCGGCCCCGGCCCGATCGCCCTCGCCTGGTTCGTGGGCGGCCTGGTGGTGCTGGCCCTGAGCCGGGCCAGGTTCTTCGACCGGGTCGGCATCGAACTCGCCGACATCACGATGCGCCAGGCGTTCCTGATCGGCGTGATGCAGACGGTCGCCGTCTGGCCGGGCACGAGCCGCTCCCTCACCACGATCATCGCCGGCGTACTCGTGGGGCTCAGCCTGCGGGCGGCCGTCGAATTCAGCTTCCTGCTCGGACTGATCACGCTGTCGGCGGCCACCGCCTACGCCGCACTCGGCGACGGGGCGGAACTGATCGACACCTTCGGCGTGGTCAATCCGCTGATCGGCCTGGTCGTCGCCTTCGTCTCGGCGGTGGCCGCGGTGCGCTGGATGGTGACCTACCTCAACGAGAAGGGCTTCGAGATCTTCGGCTGGTACCGCCTGGCGATCGGCATCGCGATGTTCGCCGCCATCGGCACCGGCGCCCTCGACTGGTCCTGACGCCGTCGGCCGTCACGCCGCCCCACGAATCGACGAGCGCTACCAGGCGCAGGGCAGGTGCTTCACGCCGTTGATGAACGACGACTGGAGCCGGTCGGGCTGACCGGTGGCGTGGAGGTTCGGCATGCGACGGAACAGCTCGTCGAACATGACCGTCACCTCCCGGCGAGCCAGGTGGGCACCGAGGCAGAAGTGGGGCCCTGGCGCACCGAAGCCGACGTGGGCCTCGGCCGAGCGGGTGATGTCGAACCGCTCGGGCTCGCCGTAGACCCGCGGGTCGTGGTCGCCGGCCCAGTAGCAGAGCATCAGCTTGTCGCCCTCGTCGAAGGTGGCGTCGCCGAGGCGGGTGCCGTCTGCGGTGACCGTCCGCCGCATGTAGATCACGGGTGACGCCCAGCGCACGATCTCCTCGACGGCGTTGCGCGAGTGGGCGGCCGGGTCACCCTTCCACAGCTCGTACTGGTCGGGGTTCTCGGTGAGGAGGTGGAGGCCCCAGCTGATGGCGTTGCGCGTCGTCTCGTTGCCGGCCGCGAGGAGCAGGATGAAGAACGATGCCAGCTCCTCGGGGCTGAGTCGCTCGCCGTCGACCTCGCCGGCGATCAGCGACGACAACAGGTCGTCGCGGGGGTTGGCCTCACGCTCGGCGACGCACTGCTTCATCAGCTCGGCGAGCCCGAACCCGGCGCCGAGGATCGAGTCGATGACCTTGGTGGGGTCGGGCACGTACTCGCTGTCGCCGGCGCCGAGGATGATGTTCGACTGGTCGAAGACGTAGCCGTACTGCTCGGGCGGCACCCCCATCATCTCGCAGATGATGCGCAGCGGGAGCTGGGCGGCGACGTCGGTGACGAAATCGCACGCCCCCCGATCGATCACCTCGTCGACGACCTCGCCGGCGATCCGGTGGACCGAGTCCTCGAGCTGCTGGACCCGGCGAGGGGTGAAGGCGGCCGACACCAACCCCCGCAACCGGGCGTGACGGGGGTCGTCGAGGTTGATCATCGAGCCGAAGAACTCGTTGAACTCGGCCGGCTGGTCGAAGATGCTCGTCGCCCCCTTGCCCGAGCAGAACTTGTCGGGCTGCC
>JBPEXC010000160.1:0-2211 GCA_052032035.1 Acidimicrobiales bacterium
TTCGACTGGCGCAAGGGCTTCAAGTTCAGCACCTACGCCACCTTCTGGATCCGTCAGGCCATCGGCCGTGCCCTCGACCAGAAGGCCTCCCTGGTTCGCCTCCCCGGCGACCGTTCCGCCAGCCTGCGTGCCGCACTCCGTCAGGTGTCGGGCGACGGCGATGAGCTCGACGACGAGCACGCACGGCTCCACCGTCTCACCACCCCGACCTCGCTCGACCGCACCATCGGTGACGACGACTCCAACGAGCTGGTCGACCTCCTCCCCGACTCCAACCCGGGTCCCGAGATCGAGGTCATGGCCAAGGCCGAGGAGTCGATGGTCACCGGTCTGCTCGACGTCCTCGACGCTCGTGCCCGCTACGCCGTCGAGCAGCGCTTCGGCCTCAACGACGGTCGCAAGCGCAGCTACCGCGAGGTCGGCGAGGAGCTGGGCGTGACCGCCGAGGCCGCCCGCCGCCTCGTCAAGCGTGCCGTCAGCGCCGTGCGCGACCAGGCCGGCGACGTCATCTCCGACTTCGACGCCGCCTGAACAACGTTCTGACAGAGCCGTCGTCGGCCGCCTTCGGGCGGCAGACGGCGGCTTTCGTCGTTTTCGGACCGCATCCGGCGAGATTCGGAACGACTCAGCAGAAACTGCGTTGTGATCGACGCCACCCGTGGGCGACACTGGTCGGGTGACCTGGACTCCTTCATCGTGGCGCTCCTTCAACGCCAAGCATCAGCCCCAGTGGCCCGACGTCGCCGCCCTCGAGACCGTCGAGAAGCAACTTGCCACCGTCCCCCCGCTGGTGTTCGCCGGTGAGGCCCGCACGCTCAAGGAGCACCTCGCCCGCGTCGCTCGCGGCGAGGCCTTCCTCCTCCAGGCCGGCGACTGCGCCGAGAGCTTCGACGGGTTCAACGCCGTCGCCATCCGGGAGCGGCTCCGGGTCATCCTCCAGATGGCCGTCGTGCTGACCTACTCCTCGGGCGTCCCGACCGTGAAGGTCGGCCGCATCGCCGGACAGTTCGCCAAACCCCGGTCGAGTCCCACCGAGACCAAGGACGACACCGAGCTCCCGTCGTTCCTGGGCCACATGGTCAACGACGTCGCGTTCTCCGCCGCCGACCGCATTCCGAACCCCGAGCGACTGCTCGCCGCCTACAACCAGTCGGCCTCCACCCTCAACCTGTTGCGGGCCTTCACCAAGGGCGGGTTCGCCGACCTCCACCGGGTCCAGGCCTGGAACCAGGAGTTCGTGGCCACCTCGCCAGAGGGCCAGCGCTACGCCGACCTCGCCGCCGAGATCGACCGGGCCCTCCGCTTCATGGAGGCCGCCGGCATCTCCTCCCAGCACCCCGAGATCCACGAGGCCGAGTTCTTCACCAGCCACGAGGCGCTGATCCTGCAGTACGAGGAGGCCCTCACCCGCTCCGACAGCCTGACCGACGAGTGGTACGACTGCTCGGCCCACATGGTCTGGATCGGCGAGCGCACCCGCGACCTCGACGGCGCCCACGTCGAGTTCTTCCGCGGCATCAAGAACCCGATCGGCTGCAAGATCGGCCCGACCGCCACCCCCGACGAGGTCGTGCAGCTCTGCGAGAAGCTCGACCCCGAGCGTGAGGAGGGCCGTCTCACCCTGATCTCGCGCATGGGCACCGACAACGTCCGCGACCGTCTGCCCGGTCTCGTCGAAGCCGTTCGCGACGCCGGCCACCCCGTGGTGTGGGTCAGCGACCCGATGCACGGCAACACCTACACCTCCGACTCCGGCCACAAGACCCGTCACGTCGACGCCGTGCTCGACGAGGTCGCGGGCTTCTTCGAGGTCCACCGTTCGCTCGGCACCTGGCCGGGCGGCATCCACGTCGAGCTCACCGGAGAGGACGTCACCGAGTGCCTCGGTGGCGGCGATCCGGTGTCGGACCTGAGCCTGCGCTACGAGACGATGTGCGACCCTCGGCTCAACGGCCGTCAGGGCCTCGACCTGGCCTTCCGGGTCGGCGAACTCCTGCGCTGAGCATCTACCGCTGAACGACGCACGCCCGTTGGGGCGGCTCGTTCAGCGCAGCCGCGCCACCAGATCGTCGAGGTTGCGAGCCAGGGTCTCGAGGTCGAGCGACGCGGAATGGGTCGACTCAGCACTCGTCGCAGCGTGGTCCATCGCGTCGCCGACGCCCTGGATGTCGTCGGAGATCGAGCGAGCCTGATCGGCGAGCTCGCGCATCG
>JBPEXC010000161.1:0-2268 GCA_052032035.1 Acidimicrobiales bacterium
GGTCAGGTCGGCGCCGCCGAGATCGATGCCGTCGAGCGAGACCGATCGAAGGTCGCAGCCGGCGAGGTCGGCACCGTTCAGATCGGTGGCGCCGGCGCGTGCTCGTTCGCACGGCGTGGGAGGGATGGTCGTGGTGGGTGCCGTGGTGGTCGACGCCGGTGCAGCCGTCGTGGACGTGGATGAGGAGACCGACGCGGTCGTCGCTGGAGCCGTGCTCTCGGTGGAGGCGGAGGTGGAGGCGGACCCGAGGGCGCTCGAGGGGATCGACGCACTCGTGGTGGTCGTGGTCGCGATCGTGGCCGTCACTGTCTGCTCGGTGGTCGTGTCGGCAGACCGCTCGAGGGTGGTGGTGGGCTCGTCGGTCGGCAGCTCCAGGGCGAGGGGTTCGGGCGGCGGCACGCTCGGGAAGCTCGTCGCCGAGGCGGCGAGCGCCATCAGCACTGCGGTGCCGAGGGTTGCGGGCACCGATGCCGCCGACCCGAGCGCGCGCGAGACCGCGGGGAGCTCGGTCAACCACCCCAGGACGCCGGGCAGCGACCGGTTGGCGATCCCGCTCCGGAGGAAGGCTCGCACGATGTCGGGGTCGAACTGGGAGCCTGCGCAGGCCACGAGCTCGCGGCGAGCGTCGTCGTGGCCGATCGGGACCTTGTAGGAGCGGTGTGCCGTCATCACGTCGAAGGCGTCGGCGACCGCCGTCACCCTCCCGGCGAGGGAGATGTCGGTCCCGGCCAGCCCGGCCGGATAGCCGCCGCCGTCCCACCGTTCGTGGTGATCGCCTGCGGCCCCGATCGCGTCGCCCAGCCAGGGAGCCAGCGGCTCGAGGATGCGGCGACCGGCGGCGGGGTGGGTGCGCAGGATCTCCCACTCTGCGTCGTCGGGTCGACCAGGCTTGCGGAGGATTTCCGCCGGCACGTCGAGTTTGCCGATGTCGTGGAGCAGGACACCCCATCGCAGGCGATCCCGCTCATCGGTCGGGAGATCGAGTTGGTCGACGATGACGTCGGCGTAGGCGCGCACCCGTTCGGTGTGGCCCCTCGTCAGCGGTTCGTGGCTGCGAAGCCGGGAGACCAGGGCGACGGCCTGCTCGGCCGCCGCTTGCGGGTCGCCCTCCGGAAGGTGAACGTTGCCCTCGGCCAGCATCTTGTTCACCGTGCCCGCTCGGAGCGCGACCTTGAAGCGGCTGGGGGTCTGGTCGGGGAAGACGAGGGAGAGCTCGAACAGGGCCGACAACGGGGTCAAGCGGCTCCCGAGATGGATCACCACCCGCGTCGCGACGGCGGCGACGAGCACGGCCTGGCCCAGCCAGACGGGCAGGCTCGCCCGTCCTTCGGCCTCGACGAAGTGCGGAGCTGCGAGCCGCACGGCGAGCCAGCCGACGATTGCGGGGGCGACGAACAGCGCGACGCGGATGGCCCGAGCGAGCGCCGGCCGACGTCGCCACTCGTTCCGGTGCTCGCTGGAGTTCGTCGCCACCTCGCATCCATCGGCTCGATGCCGACGGCCATGAGCCCGACGCGTCGGGCGATGCGACCTCAGTCGCGCAACCCGTCGACCCAGCGCTCGAACTCGTCGGCCACCCGCGCCTGGTGGCCGAGCAGGGAGTGGTCGGCGCCCTCGACGGTGACGAGCTCGGTGGTCATCCACCCCTCGGTCCGTTCCGCCGCCACCGGGGGAGGGGCGAACTGGTCGTGGGCCGGCACGAGGGCGAGGAGGGGCCGCGGGTCCGCCGCAACCACGCACGGCGCCGCCGGTCGGAACTGCGGCGCCACCCCGAACCAGCCGACGTGGCGGTCGTCGCCGATCGTGAGGGCGACCTCGGCCCCGAACGACCAGCCGGCCAGGACGACCTCGGCGTCGGGCCAGGTCGCGGCGGCGAGGTCGATCGCGGCGACGACGTCGAGACGTTCGTCGACCCCGCCGCCGTGCTCGCCCTCGGCCGCACCCACGCCGCGGAAGTCGAACCGGATGGCCCCGAGACCGAGCTCGGCCGCCCGACGGAAGATGGTCTCGACCACGGGGGTGAAGCGCGACCCGCCGTAGAGCGGATGGGGATGGCAGACGACGACGGCGAGCGCCGCCTCGGGGCGATCGGCGTTGGCCACATCGCCGGGAAGGCGCAGGCCGTCACCGGTGGTCACCTCACAGGAGCGAGTCTCGATCGGCACGTCGGCGACGCTAGCGTGCTCCCGATGGCCGCCTCCGACTCCACCCGCCTCCCCATCAAGATGCTCAACGACCGCATCCTGGTGAAGCTCGAGGGCGCAGACG
>JBPEXC010000162.1:0-2736 GCA_052032035.1 Acidimicrobiales bacterium
GCACCCTCGGCACGGTGCAGTCGGTGCCGCGCCTGATGAAGGGCCAGAGCGCCATCATCGGCCTGGGCCGCATCGGCTACCCGACCGAGTTCGAGGGCGCCGACCCCAAGGTCCTCGCCCAGCTCGGCATCTCGAAGGTCATGACGATGACCTCCACCTACGACCACCGGGTGATCCAGGGCGCCGAGTCGGGGCTGTTCCTCAAGAAGGTCCACGAGCTCCTGATGGGCGGCGATGACTTCTACGCCCGCGCCTTCGAGGACATGAACGTCCCCTACACGGCGGTGAAGTGGAACGTCGACCACGGCGCCACCAGCGGCGACGAGCTCGACGGTGTGGGCGCCAAGCAGATGGCGGTCAACACCCTCATCAACCAGTACCGGGTGCGCGGCCACCTGATCGCCAACACCAACCCGCTCAGCGACGGTCCGGCCGCCATGCACCCCGAGCTCGATCCGGCGTCGTTCGGCCTGTCGATCTGGGACCTCGATCGCGAGTACCTCACCGGCTTCCAGGGTGGGGTCTACGCCGCGATCGGCGGCCAGGCCCAGCACATGAAGCTCGGCGACATCCTCGGCGTGCTGCGCGACGCCTACTGCCGCACGATCGGCGTCGAGTACATGTTCATCGCCGATCCCGAGGAGAAGCGCTGGATCCAGGAGCAGGTCGAGGGCGTCAACTTCAAGTTCACCCGCGACGAGCAGCACCACATCCTCGAGCGGCTCAGCGCCGCCGAAGCGCTCGAGAAGTTCCTCGCCGCCCGCTACGTCGGCCAGAAGCGCTTCGGGCTCGAGGGCGCCGAGTCGGCGATCCCGATCATCGACGCCGTGCTGTCGGCCGCTGCCGACGCCGACATGACCCGCGCCATCATCGGCATGGCCCACCGCGGCCGGCTCAACGTGCTCGTCAACATCATGGGCAAGACCTACGAGGGGCTGTTCACCGAGTTCGAGGGCAACGTCACCGCGGACGACATCCAGGGCTCGGGCGACGTGAAGTACCACCTGGGCTTCACCGGCACCCATACCTCGCCCGACGGCAACGAGATCGCCACCGAGCTCGCCGCCAACCCGTCCCACCTCGAGGCCGTCGCCCCGGTCGTCGTCGGCGCCGCCCGCGCCCACATGGACCAGAGCGACGCCGGCAACTACCCGGTGCTGCCGATCATCCTCCACGGCGACGCGGCGTTCGCCGGGCAGGGCGTGGTCGCGGAGACCTTCAACCTGTCCCAGGTGCGCGGCTACACGGTCGGCGGCTCGGTCCACCTGATCGTCAACAACCAGCTCGGCTACACCACCGCCCCCCACCACAGCCGTTCGTCGGAGTACTCCACCGACGTGGCCAAGATGGTCCAGGCCCCGATCTTCCACGTGAACGCGGACGACCCCGAGGCCTGTGTGCGGGTCGCCCGCCTCGCCTTCGAGTACCGCCAGCGGTTCAACAAGGACGTGGTGATCGACATGATCGGCTACCGCCGTCACGGTCACAACGAGGGCGACGACCCGAGCTACACCCAGCCGCTGATGTACCGCAAGATCTCCGAGCGGCCGTCGGTGCGCACCCTCTACACCCAGAACCTGATCGACCGGGGCGACATCAGCGTCGAGGAGGCCGAGCGGGCCCTCGACTACTTCCAGGACCTGCTCCAGACCGCCCTCGACGCCACCCGCAACTCGGCGCCGCCGGCCGGCCTGCTCGCCGCCCCGTCGCCGCCCCCGAAGGGTGTGCTCCCCCACGTCGAGACCGGCGTGTCGAAGGAACTGCTCGACCACGTCTACTCGGCGATGAGCACCGTGCCCGAGGGCTTCACCGTCCACCCGAAGCTGGCCCGCCAGCTCGCCGCCCGCGACAAGATGTGGGCCGAGGGCGACATCGACTGGGCCCTGGGCGAGGCGTTCGCCATGGGCACCCTGCTGGCCGAGGGCACCTCGGTGCGCCTCGCCGGGCAGGACTCGCGGCGCGGCACCTTCGCCCACCGCCACGCCACGCTCCACGACTACGAGACCGGCGAGGAGTTCACCCCGCTGTCCACCGCCGGGCCCGAGGGCACCGACCTGTGGATCTACGACTCGACGCTGTCGGAGTACGCCGCCCTCGGCTTCGAATACGGCTACGCCCACGCCAACCGTGAGGCCCTCGTGATGTGGGAGGCGCAGTTCGGCGACTTCGTCAACGGCGCCCAGATCATCATCGACCAGTTCCTGGTGGCCGCCGAGGACAAGTGGAAGCAGCCGACGTCGCTGACGATGCTCCTCCCCCACGGCTACGAGGGCCAGGGCCCCGAGCACTCCTCGGGCCGCCTCGAGCGGTTCCTCCTGCTGTGCGCCGAGGACAACATGCAGGTGGCCAACGCCACCACGGCCGCCCAGTTCTTCCACCTGCTGCGCCGCCAGATCGTGCGCGACGTGAAGAAGCCGTTGGTCGTGTTCACCCCGAAGTCCGGGCTGCGGGCCAAGTGGTCACGCAGCCGGGTCGAGGACCTGCTGTCGGGCTCCTTCGAGGAGGTGCTCGACGATCCGGGCGTCACCGACCCGTCGTCGGTCACCCGCGTGGTGTTCGCGAGCGGCAAGGTGGCCGCCGAGGCGATGGAGCGACGCGACGAACTCGGCGCCCCCGCCGCGGTGGTGCGGGTGGAGCAGCTCTACCCGTGGCCCTTCGCCGACGTCGCCGCCACCCTCGACCGCTACGCCAACGCCCGCGAGATCGTCTGGCTCCAGGAGGAGCCGGAGAACATGG
>JBPEXC010000163.1:0-5620 GCA_052032035.1 Acidimicrobiales bacterium
GCGCGAGCCAGCGCTGCGAAGTGGGCGCGCTCGTCAGCGAGCCGGAGGTCGAGGTGGAGGTTGCGTTTCCCGGCCCCGGTCGCCAGCAGTCCGATCTCGATCGTGGGCAGGTGGGCGGCGCCCACACGGATCACGTCGGCGCCGGCGGCAGCGAAGACCTGCGAGGCCACCGGGCCGGCGAGGACCCGGGTCGTGTCGAGCACACGGAGGCGCCGGCCGGGGCGGTCGGGGCTCGCCACCGGCTGATGCGGCGTCGCGGGCACGAGGTCGTCGACCGAGACGATCGCGAGGTCGTCGGTGGCCAGCGCGTGAGGGTGCGCCGACCACTCGTCGATCGAGCGCAGGGCAGCAGCGATCATGCCGTCGTCGACCAATGCGGCTTCGAGCTCCTCCGCTCGCCACCCGAGCACGGCCGCCTCGACCGACGCCCGGTCGGGGGCGCAGTCGAGCCGTTCGACGATTCCGGCGGCGTGGTGCGGGAAGTTGGCGTGGAACTGGATCCACCGATCGTCGCCGGTGCGGTACATGCCCGACAGGTCGGCCCACGTCGGCGGCGGGTCGCCGTCGATGGCGACCTGGGTGGCGAAGGTGGCCCGCACGACGGCCGGATCCAGCTGGTCGGGCATGGCCATCCCGCTCGCTGCCGCCACGGCGCCCACCGCCGCTCGGGTCGACGCGTCGGCGAGTCCGTCGACGTCGAAGGCCGACGCGAAGCCGAGGCGCTCGTGCGCGGTCGGCAGTGGTGGACGGGCGCCCGGAAGCTCGGCGAAGAACCGGTCGAGGAGTGCGTCGCTGCTCATTGCCGGATCGTGGCACCGAGCGGGGGTTGATCGGCTCAACCGTGCCGCGTCGGCCCGCTCAGCGCTGTGCGGGAGCGTCCCAGCGGATCGGGAGCCGGGTGAGCCCGTGGAGCACGAAACTGTCGTTGCGAACCGGCTCGCCGTCGAGGGCGAGGCCCGGGAACCGGGCGAGGAGGCGCTCGAGGGCGATGCGGGTCTCGAGTCGGGCCAGCGGTGCTCCGATGCACAGGTGCACGCCCCACCCGAAGGCGACGTGGCGGGACAGCGCTCGGCGGTCGCGATCGATGTCGAAGTCGTCGGGCCGCTCGAACACCGCCTCGTCGCGATTGGCCGCCCCGAACAGCAGCTGCACCTTCGTGTCGGCGTCGAGGGCGTGGCCGTGGACCTCGGTCGGCCGGTCGTTGGTGCGGAACAGGCCGGCCACGGGTGTGTCGAACCGCAGCCCCTCCTCGATCGTCTGGGGGATCAGCGTCGGGTCGGTCCGCAGTCGTTCGAGCAGGGCCGGCCGCTCGAGCAGCCGGTAGAGGAGGAGGCCGAGCAGGCTCGTCGTGGTCTCGTGACCGGCGACGAGGAGCTGGTAGCCGAGGTGGCGGACCTCGCCGAGGTCGAGCACGCCGTCGCGGAGCGCGACGGCCAAGCGGGCGAGCACGTCGTCGGTCAGCACGGTCCCGACCACGTCGTCCGGCCCGAGCGTCGCCTCGCCGCTCGCCGATGTCGCTCCCTCGAGCGATGCAGCGTCCAAGAGGACGAGCCGTTCGTTCACCCCGGCCTCGATGCAGTCCTCCAGCGCGCCGCGCGCCCGGTGGTACGCCTCGACGTCGCCGCCGGTGAGGGCGTCGACCGCCAGGGTGCTCCAGCGACCGAACTCGTCGCGGTCCTCGCCGGAAACGCCGAGGAGCTCGGCGATCGCCAAGGCCGGCAACGGGGCGGCGAAGGCCTCGACGAACTCACAGGCACCGTCGTCGACGAAGGCGTCGATCAGGTCGTCGGTCAGTGCGACGAGACGACCCTCGAGCGCGCGGATCTCACGCGGTCGGAAGGCGGGCAGCAGCACCCGGCGATGCCGTGCGTGGTCGGGATCGTCGGCGCTGCCGAGCACCCCCTGTTCCTGGTGGAAGACGCCGGGCCCTCGGTGGTTGCGCCACTGGTCGGGGTCCTTCAGGGCGGCCAGCACGTCGTCGAACCGGCTCAGCACGTAGAACGGTGGGTCGTGATCGGCCTCGTGGTGCATCGGGCACGCCGCCCGCAGCCGGGCGTAGTGCCCGGCGGTCTCGAACGCCCGCCCCGCCTCGGCGTGGGTGATCCGGTCGGTCTCCTCGGTCGTCATCGACGACACCCCCTCGTCTGGCGCCGCCGGGTCCCGGCGATCCCCACCGGGCGGCGACGCCGTCACCTTCACAGGTTTCTGGAGGGTGGGTCAAGTATCGCAGTCGGGGGCGCGTTCGGCAAAGGCGTTGCGCACCGCGGTCGCCACGGCGGGCGTCGTCGGCCGGGTGAGCCGGATCCACTCGATGGTGGTGCGCTGGCCGGTGCCGCCGACCCTCACGAGGGTCTCGCCGCGGCGCGAGCCGGGTGGTGGCGGTGTCGTCAGCGCGAGGTGCACGTCGACGCTCGAGACGTCGTGCTCGCTCCAACAGGTCTCGCCGACCGAGAGCTCGATCTCGAGGTCGACGCTGCTGCCGACGGTCGTGGTCGTGTCGTCGAAGGGGCAGTTGGGTGGAGAGGCACGATCTATCGGGGTCCAGCGGCGCTCCGTCGAGGTCGTGAACTCGGTGGGGTAGGCGCGCCCGAGCAGCTCGGCCAGGACCGGGCCCAGGTCGCGGAGGATTGCGACGACGCGGTCGAGCTTCGTCGGGCGCAGCTCCCATCGCACCCACTGCTGGGGTGTCCTCGATGCGTGGGAGGCCTCGAGGAACCCCCAGCCGAGGTCGACGCCCACGAGCTCGGGTGACGGGCTGCGGAGATCGACGGGTTCAGTCCGGAGGTCGGCGACGACGGCGTCGACCCACGGCCGGTAGCGGTCGTCGGCCACCCACGTCTCGAGTTGGTCGAGTCGGTCGGGCGTGCTCGCCGTCAGCCGGATCGCCACCTCGACCCGGCCGTCGAGCTCGACCTGGCGTTCGACCCGGACGACGCCCCGGCCCTGGGAAACGTTCGTGTGGTCGGTCGTGCGGAAGATGCGGCGGTCGCCGGCGGTGGCGTAGTCGAGGTGGCGTCGCAGACCGGTGGGGTGTGGGGCGTCGCAGGAGACACGGCCCCGATGCTCGTCGGGGGCGAGGGCGTCGAGCAGGAGGTGGCGGGAGCGACGGAACACCGCGTGGACCTCGTCGGGCTCGCGAGCGGGCACGGTCCCGGCGTGATGCTCGCCGCTCGGCTCGACCAGGACGTGGGTGCGCGGGTCGAACGGGGCGGGCGCGGGTCCGGAGGGCGCCGGCGCCGGTTCGTTCGGGCGCGACGGGCGACGGGTCGGCGGCGGGCTGTCGGGCGTCGGACGGGGGATCGGGGGGCTGACCGAGCGCACGTGGGCGAGGGCCTCGGCGTAGGTCATCGTCGGGGCGACCGCGAGGGCGGCAGCCACGTGGCGGCCGCAGAACCAGCCGGCATCGTCGGGATGGCCGACCGGCGGGGGCTCGGGGGTCGGGTCCGCCGGCGGGCGGGCGCTCGCGTGGAGCGAGGTCGAGCGGAACCGGATCAGATCGATGCCGGGCTCGATGTCGGCGCCACACACGTCGCACTCGGGAGGTCGCATCGTCCGCCACCCTAGGCGGCGGTCGACGCGCCGTCGGGCCTCCGTCCCCGGCGAGCGGCCTACCCTGCCCCGGGTGACGGTCGTGTCCGCCCCCGCATCCTCCGCCAACCTCGGTCCGGGCTTCGACGTGCTCGGGCTCGCGCTCGACCTCCGGGTTCGGGCCGCCGACGTGCCGTTCGACCCCGAGCAGCCGACCGACCCGTGCGGACCGGAGCACATCGCCCGGATCGCCTACGAGGCCGCCGGCGGCGAGGGCCCGATCTGGTTCGACTTCGACGTGCCCGCCGGGCGCGGTCTCGGGTTCTCGGCCGCGGCGCGCGCCGCCGGTGCCGCCCTCGCCCTCGCCCGGGCCGGCGAGTCGCACGACGGGATGCAGCGGCGGGCCTACGACGTGGTGTTCGAGCTCGAGGGTCACGGTGACAACGCGGCGCCCGCGGTGTTCGGCGGGATCCACGTGATCGCCGGCGACGTCCACCATCGGCTCGACGCCTCGTTCCCCGCCGACCTGGTGGTGTGGGTGCCACACGAGGCCACGACCAGCACCGACCGCAGCCGGGCGGCGATGGGCGAGACCGTGGCGCTCGCCGACGCGGTCTTCAACCTCGGGCGGGTCGCCCTGCTCGTCGCCGCGATCCACGAGCGCCGCCCCGAGCTCCTCCGCCACGCCACCGCCGATCGGATCCACCAGCCGGGCCGCCTCGCCGTCGCCGGGGCCTCGGCCGCAACGCTCGACGCCGGACTCGCCGCCGGTGCGCTCGCCGGCTGGCTCAGCGGGTCGGGGCCGTCGATCGCGTTCGCCGTCGAGTCGGCGTGTGTCGGCGAGGTGATCGAGGCGCTGCCCGACACCGGCGACATCTACCCGTTGCCGGTCGACCAGCGGGGCGCCGTCGTCGAGCCGGACTGAGGGCGAGCCTCAGTCGATCGACACCGTCGCCAGCCACGCCACCTCACCGGTCGTCCCGATCTCGGCGCCTGCGTCGGCGTCGACGACGACGGCCAGGGTCGTCGTTGCACCGTCGTCGATCACCACGGCGTCGCCGCCGGTCGTGGCGCCGTCGGCGGCGACGAGCACCTCGGTCCACGTCCCGGGCAGGCCGGCGACCGCGCCGCCGGTGGGCGTCTCGACGAGGAGTCGCACCACGACGTCACCCGGCACCGTCGAGGGCTCGGCCGTGGGCGTGAAGCCCACGGTCAGGGAGCCGGCACAGTCGTTGCGCAGCGCGACGGCGTCGGCGTAGACGACCCGGTCGCCGGCCATCGCCGTCACCGACAGGCGTTCCTCGGCGAGCGACACGCCGGTGTCGGCGTCGACGATCGTGGCGGCGTCGTCGAAGGAGAGCAGCGGGGAGTCGTCGTCGGTGCCGGCCGAGGTGACGAAGCACGACTCGGCGACCTCGACGTCGCCGCGGAAGAGGTTCTCGATCAGCACGGCGGCGGCGGCCGGAACGGCGAAGACGAGGGTGACGACGATCGTGACGATCCACCCGGCGGAGATGCGACCGCCCTCGTCCTCGGCGGGTTCGTCGGTCGGGGGCGTGGTCATGGGGTCACCTCGAAGAAGCGCACGGCGCTGGGGCCGGGGGTGCCGTGGTCGGCGTGGAGCTGGAGGGGGCCGGCGGCGGCGTCGCCGAGCACCACGAACTCGTCGCCGGGCGACGCCGGGACCAGCGTGGCCCCCTCGGTCGTGTCGTCGACGCTCGTGGTGCCGAGCGCTGCGAGTCGCCAGCCGTCGGGGCCGGTCACCCGCAGCGCGGTGACGGTGGCGTCGGGCCGGACGCTCACCCGCAACCGGGGCCCCGTCGCAGCCGGGAGGGGCGCACCGCTCTCGATCGTGGCCACATCGCCGGCGGTGGCGACGGCGAGGTCGTGGCCGACGGTGACCGATCGCAGGACCGGCGCCGACCGGCGGTCGTCGCTCACCAGCTCGACCACCACGACCAACGACGTGGCGCCGTCGAGCGCCGGCGGCAGCGGCTGATCGAGCACGACCGACCCCGGCGCGGCCGGGTCGGGCTCGAGGGCGAAGGAGGTGGCGGCGGTGCCGTCCGGGCCCACGGCGGGGTCGACCCCG
>JBPEXC010000164.1:0-4091 GCA_052032035.1 Acidimicrobiales bacterium
CGGCGCCACGGCGCTGCCGACGTGGATGAGCGACATGGCGGCGGCCGCCACCCCGGTCGGCGCCACCGACGGCATCCTCGTCGTCGTCACCCTCAACGGCGGGCTCGACGGCCTGACCCTCTGCGCGCCGATCCACGACGGCCACTACCACGACCAGCGCGGCGCCCTCGCGCTCACCGCCGGCTCGTCCCTCCCCTTGACCGACACCCGTGGTCTCCACCCGGCCCTCGGTGAGGTGAAGGCCCACTGGGACCAGGGCAACGTCGCGATCATCGAGGGTGTCGGCAACACGACGTCGGGCTCGCTCAGCCACTTCGAGCACATGGCCCGCATCATGACGGCGAAGTCGAACGACGGCGCGATGACGTCGGGCTGGCTGGGTCGCTACACCGACCACCTGCCCGGCGGCGCCGACCCGTTCCACGCCGTCTCCTTCGGCCACAACGTGCCCCTCGTCGTGCAGGGCAACACCCGCCGGGCCACCGGGATCTCGACCCACTACTCGGGCATGGACGACATCGGCGCCGTCGAGTCGTGGGAACGGCTCCAGCTGCAGACGATGGCCAACTTCGGCTCGATCTCGACCGGTCGGGGCGCCCTCGCCGACGCCCTGGGCGACGCCGCGGCCGACGCCGTGGCGATCGGCGCCCGGCTGGCGCCGATCTACGCCGCCACCCTGCCCGAGGACGAGTTCGTGGCCGAGATGACGATGGCCGCCCGCCTCGTCAACGCCGACCTCGGCATCCGGGTGCTCCACCTCGACATGGGCGACTTCGACGGGCACGCCAACCACGCCGAGCTCCACGCGGAGGGGCTGGCCCAGTTCAACGCCGGGCTCGCGGCCTTCTTCGCCGCGCTCGATCGACGCTTCGCCGACCAGGTGACCGTCCTGACCGCCACCGAGTTCGGCCGTCGGATGCGGGCGAACCGGTCGGGCGGCACCGACCACGGCGCCGCCACCACGTTCATGGCGATCGGTTCGCAGGTCGTCGGCGGGATCCACGGTCAGCTGCCGTCCCTCACCAACCTGGACAACAACGGCAACCTGCGCCCCACCGTCGACTACCGCGAGGTCTACAGCACGGTGCTCGACACCTGGCTCGACGCCGACCCCGGTCAGGTCCTCGGCGCCGGCTACGGCAACCTGGGGTTCCTGGTCGCTCCGGCCTCGGAGGCCCTGCCGCCGCCCATCTCGGTGGCGACCGGCCTGAACCTGCGCAACGAGGTGATGCGCCTCTACCTGGCCTACTTCCTGCGCGAGCCCGACACCGTCGGCCTCCACCACTGGGTGACCAACCGACGGGCCGGCATGCCGTTGGCGACGATCAGCGACGCCTTCGCCCAGTCGGCCGAGTTCCAGCAGCGCTACGGGGCACTGAACGACCAACAGTTCGTCGACCGGGTCTACCAGAACGTGATGGGCCGCAATCCCGACGCGTCGGGCCGCGACTTCTGGCTCGGTCAGCTGCGCTCCGGGGTGACCCGGGGCGCGATGATGGTCGGCTTCTCCGAGTCGGAGGAGTACCAGCGGAGCGTCCAGGCGCAGATCGACGCCTACGACCGGTCGGGCCCGATCGCCCGTCTCTACCTCGCCTACTTCCGGCGCCTCCCCGACAGCGACGGGCTGCAGTTCTGGTCCTCGACCGGCTACGACCTCGATCGCATCAGCCAGGAGTTCGCCACCTCGGACGAGTTCCGGCGGACCTACGGCGCACTGGACGATCAGCAGTTCGTCGACCGCGTCTACCAGAACGTGATGGGCCGCAACCCCGATGCCGAGGGACGGTCGTTCTGGACCGGCCAGCTCGGCAACGGGGTGTCGCGCGGTTCGATGATGGTGGGCTTCAGCGAGAGCCGGGAGTTCGTGGCCCAGGTCCGCGCCGGCTGAGGTCGACAGGCCCGATCCGGTCAGCCGGTGACGTCGAGCCGGACGATCTCGCCGAAGTAGGTGCGCTCGCCGGTCGCCTCGTCGTCGTAGGTGGTCGACACCAACACGTAGTTGCCGCCGTCCGGGCCCTGGATGATCGGCTCGAGCCAGCCGCGCACCCCGACCGCGTCGTCGAAGTCGAAGCCGGCGGCGAGCGTGCCGCTGCCGTCGACCAACGCCAGCTGGAAGGTGTTGGTGTCGACGATGCAGGTGTAGGCGCCGCAGGGGGCCATGCCATGGATCCAGCCGAACCAGGCCGGCGCACCGATCTCCTCGGTCCCGACTCGCCACGCCTCGGTCGTGCCGGAGTAGCGGGTGCCGTAGACGACCTCGTCCAGACCCTCGCCCCCGACGAGGTAGTCGGCGCCGTCGAAGGCGATGAACTTCACGTCGGCCAGCTGGTCGAAGGCGAGCTCGGACTCGAAGGTGCAGATCGTGTCGGTCAGCGACCACAGCTCGGGGGCGCTGGTGGCGAACACGCCGACGGCCTGGGTGCCGTCGGGCGACACCGAGACCTGGCCGTTGGGGCCGTCGCACTCGTAGGAGAAACCG
Source organism: Acidimicrobiales bacterium (assembly GCA_052032035.1). Lineage (GTDB taxonomy): Bacteria > Actinomycetota > Acidimicrobiia > Acidimicrobiales > SZUA-35 > JAWSVN01. The sequence goes on from JBPEXC010000164.1 coordinate 2,480, forward strand.
GGCTCGACGTCGAACACGGTGAGGCCGAACACGTTGCCGGCGACGAGCCGGCCATCGGCATTGCCGGCGACCGAGTCGAACTCGTCGGGGTGGAGCACACCGGCATCGCCGACCGTCGGGTCGAGCGTCAGGGCGCACCCGGCGCTGGTGTCGACGGTGAAGGCGAGGATGCCCTCGGCGGTGGCGGCGAAGAGGCGATCCCCGGCGAAGGCGATCGACGACGCGCTGCCGTCGCTGCTGATCAGCTCGGTCCCCTCGACGGTGCAGTGCGTCGGCGTGACGGTGAGTGGACCGGCCGACAGGGGAGCGGTGACGATCTCGGGACGCACCGGCTCCGACGCCGCGGCTGCCTCCTCGTCGGTGCCGGCGTCATCGCCGGTGTCGTCGGCGGTATCGTCGGCGGTGTCATCGGTCGTGTCATCGGCGGCTTCGGTGGTGGTCGTCTCCTCGACCGGCTCCGGGGCCACGTTGGTGAGGACGGTGCTGTCGTCCTCGCCGGCGCCGTCGGCATCGGAGCCGCCGCCGCAGGCCGAGGCGGCGAGCGCCAGGGCGAGCAGGAGTGCGAACGGACGGCTCGCGCGCCGGGCGCGAACGTCGTGGGAATTCGAGAACATCAGGGGTCCCTCCAGAAGAGTTTCGGGCGAACGGTCGTGGATCGGCCGCCGGCCCGGGCCGTAACCTAGGAGCGGCACACCGGGCCTTCTGCGACCTGGCTCACACAGCGGGCGGTCGAACGACCGCCGTGCTCAGGCGAGCTCGTTCCACAGCGGAAGACTGCGGGTGGTCGGGTCGTAGCCGGCCAGCCACCGCCGCATCCACGGCGGGTCGGCCAGATCGGCGGGTCGTTGGGCCCCGAACACCGAGAGCAGCAGGGCGGGCAGCAGCTCGAATGCGAACGACACCGACCAGGTCGTCAGCCGGGCGATCGTCACCGGGTGCCACAGGCGCCGGGAACGCCACAGCTGGGGCACCAGCCCCAGCATCGTGAACAGGCCGAGGACGGCGAAGGCGAGCAGGCCGCCGATCAGGCGCGCCCGTCGGCCGACGCCGACCGCTCGGGCCACGTCGTCGGCCACGGCCTTGTGTTCGACCTCTTCGGCGAGGTGCCATACGAACAGCGTGGCCGCCACCGGGTCGGCGCCGTCGAGGAGTCGCCGCAGGCGAGCGTCGACCCAGCGGGCGCCCGCGTAGGCCATCGCCTCGAACGCCACGGCGAACGCCAGCCCCACGTCGCCGTCGCGCAGACCGCCGAGGCGGTCGATCGAGGCGCCGACCCACCGCTCGATCCGGGCGAGGCCGGGCACGTCGGCCACCAGGGCGGCGTTCAGGCGGCGGTGCTGGGCGTGGTGTTCGAGCTCCTGGGCGCTGTAGGCGCGGGCGGCGTCGACCAGCGCGTCGCCGCCGTTGCCGTCAGCGGGCCCGCTGCTCGGGTCGTCGTTCGTGCCGAGTTCGTCGAGGCGTGCCCGCACGGCGAGGGCCACGAACGGCTCGACCGCCGGCATCTGGAGCGACACGGCGTTGGCCACCGCAGCAAACTCCGGCAGGCGCGGGTGCCACGACGCGTCGAAGCCGTCGTCGTAGCGGAACTCGATGCGGCGGGCCGTGGGGACGG
>JBPEXC010000165.1:0-9328 GCA_052032035.1 Acidimicrobiales bacterium
TGGCCGGGACGTTGGTGACGAGGTAGGTGCCGCTCGCGAGTTGGGAGGAGCTGCAGGTGGCGGTCGAGGAGGTCACGCCGCTCGAGTTGCCGGCCGCAGCGTCGTCGGTCCCGGTCTCCCCGGTCGCCGTTCCGGCCGCAGAGTCCTCGGCCGCAGTGTTGTCGGCAGCGCTGTCCTCGGCATCGGTGTCGCCGGCGACGGTGCTCACGGTCGTCTCGGCGCCCGGGTCGGTGACGATCTCGCTGCCGGCGCCGTCGGATCCCCCGCAGGCCGAGACCGCCATCGCCAGCGAGCCGAGCAGGAGGAGGGCCCTGGCCGCCGGCGTGCGGCGCCCGGGCGCCTCGGCGACGGTGGCGGCAGCGGTGGAGGTGGAGGTGGCGGTGGGTGCGTTCGAGAAGGGGGAGGGGAGGGAGATCGTGCGGCGCATCGGAGCGTCCTTTCGTTGGTGTGCCCCTCACGATGAACGCGCCCGGTCGGGGCTTCTGTGAAGAAGTACCACAACACGGAAAAACCCGATCTCGACGCCGAACTCTCACGCGTTCCGGTCAGAACTGACCAGTTCGCGGGCGAGTTCGAGGAGCGGGCCGTCGCAGGCGCCGAAAATCACGAACGCCCCGACCGGAACCGGAGTTCCGATCGGGGCGTTTCGTGCGTCGGGCTGGCGAGATTTGAACTCACGACCCCCTGACCCCCAGTCAGGTGCGCTACCAGGCTGCGCCACAGCCCGTGACGGATCGACGATCGTAGCGCCCCCGATCCGCGAAACGACACCCCCTCGCCACCTCGGGGTGGCCCCAGGCGGTAGCGTGCCCGGTGATGTGTGGTCGCTACGTCAGCGCGTCGCCGCCCGACGAGCTCGCTCGCTACTTCGGCGCCCAGACCGGCGGTGAGCAGCTCGAGGAGAGCTACAACGTCGCGCCCACCGATGCGGTCTACGGGGTGCGAGCCCGCGACGGCCACCGCCAGCTCGAGACGCTGCGCTGGGGCCTCGTCCCGTTCTGGGCCAAGGACCCCAAGATCGGGTCGCGAATGATCAACGCCCGGGCCGAGAGTGTCGCCGACAAGCCGGCGTTCCGACGGGCGTACGAGAAGCGCCGCTGCCTCCTGCCGGCCGACGGTTTCTTCGAGTGGGAGAAGATCGCCGGGCAGAAGCGCAAGCAACCCTGGTTCATCCACCGCGTCGACGACGAGCCCCTCGTGTTCGCCGGGCTCTGGGAGTTCTGGACGGCGAAGGACGACGACGGTGCCGACACCGGCGACCCGGTGGTGTCGTGCACGATCATCACCACGACGGCCAACGAGACGATGGCGCCGATCCACGACCGGATGCCGGTGATGATCCCGCCGAACGCGTGGGATCGCTGGCTCGACCCCGACACCCCGGGCGGCGACGTGGCCGACCTCCTCGTGCCCGCCCCCGACGGGCTGCTCGCCCGCCACACGATCACCACGGCGGTCAACTCGGTCCGCAACGACGGCCCCGACCTGATCGCCGAGGCCGCGCCGCTGGCCGAGGCCGACGCGTCGTGAGCGAACTCCCGATCCAGCGGCGGGCGTCGCGCCGCCTGATCCGGTTCCAGGCTCGGCTCGAGGCCAGTGTCGGCGACCGATGGATCCCGCCGATCGTCGCCCTGCTGTTGGCGACCTTCCTCTCGATCACGGCGTCGGCCCGCATCGCCGGCCTCGACGCGGGACGCGACCTGGCCGGCTACACCCAGGCGGTGTGGTTGCTGGCCGAGGGCTTCAAGCCCGAGGCCTCGATGTTCGGCCAGGACGTCCACGTGCTCGAACTCCACTGGTCGTTCATCCTCTACCCGCTCTCGCTGCTCGCCCGGGTGTGGGACCCGGCGTCGGTCCTCGTCGTCACCCAGGCGATCGCCCTCGGTCTCGGCGTGTTCCCGCTGTGGAAGCTGGCGCGCACGGTCGCCGACCTGCGGATCGGCGCGGCCTCCGCGCTCGTCGGCGCCTACGCCCTCCACCCGACCACCCACCGGCTCGGGGTCGTCGACTTCCACCCGGAGTCGCTCGCCGTGCCGGCCCTGCTGGCCCTGGTCTACTTCGGGGCGACGAAACGCTGGGTGCTCTACTGGCTCTGCGTGCTCGTCGTCCTGTCGTGCCGCGCCGACCTCGGGCTGGCGGTCGCGCCATGGGGCTTGGTGCTCCTCGGCGACGGCGAACGCCGCGCCGGCCTGTGGACGATGGGTGTCGCCTCGTTCTGGTCGCTCGGGCTGCTCCTGGTCGTGCAGCCGATCTTCGGTGAGGCCACCGTGGCCGGCGGACAGTACGGGGCCTACGGCGACTCGCTCGGCGAGGCGGCGATCACCTCGATCACCAACCCCGTGCAGCTCCTCGCCGACCTCACCGCTCGCGACAACATGTCGCTGATCGTGGCGCTCCTGGCGCCGGTGATCTTCCTGCCGTTCCTGTCGCTCCGCCACCTGCTTCCGGCCGCGCCCCTCGGTGCCCTCTACCTGGTGACCGACGCCGAGGGATCGTTCGCCGAGCGCAGCGCCCTCCTCCTGGCGTTCGTGTTCATCGCCGCCACCTACGCCCTCAACCGGCTCGGCGACATGGGCGTCGACCGGGTCTTCGTCGACGTGCGACTGCTGTCGACCGTGGTGGTGGCCTCACTCCTGCTCTACGTGTCGTCGTCGCCGCTCGCCCCCTACGAGCGCCCGTGGAACTGGGCCGACCGCGACTCGACCGACGAGGCGATCCTCGAGATCGCCGCGGCGCTGCCGCCCGACATCGTGATCCGGGCGTCGGAGTCGGCGCTCACGCCGCTCGCCGAGCGCTACTGGCTCACCGCCCTCGACGGATCCCGGTCGCCCGTCGCGCTGATCGACCTCGCCAACACGCGGGCGCTGCTGATCGTCGATCGCGACGTCCCCGACATGACCGAGGCCGAGCGGGCCGCCTTCACCTCGCTCGCGGAGAACTCCGGCTTCGAACTGACCCACGACGACCGGGCCACCGGCGTGACCCTCTACTTCCGGCCGTGATGAACGAACCGACGCCACGCGACTCGACGACCGATCGACCGGGGAGCGAACCCGAGGGTCTCTGGGACGATGTGGCGACCGTGCCGAACGCCATCACCTTCGTGCGCTTCCTGTGCATCCCGGTCTTCGTCTGGCTGCTCTTCGCTCGCGACGACCGGGCCGCCGCCGCCTGGTTGCTCGCCGCCCTCGGCTCCACCGACTGGGTCGACGGCTGGTTCGCCCGCCGCTTCGACCAGGTCAGCCGATTCGGCAAGCTGTTCGACCCCACCGTCGACCGACTGATGTTCCTGGTGTCCATCCCGTCGATCGTGATCGACGGGTCGATGCCGCTGTGGGTGGCGGTGGCCATCCTGGGACGCGAGGTGGCCGTCTCGGTGATCGCGGTGGTGCTCCAGGCCCGGGGGATCGAGGCGATGGACGTCACCTTCGCCGGCAAGACCGGGGCGTTCCTCCTCATGTTCAGCGTGCCGATGTTCCTCGGCGCAGCGTCGACCCTGTCCTACGCCGGGCTGCTCGACGTGTTGAAGTGGGTGTTCTTCGTGCCGGGCGTGGGCGCCGCGTGGTACTCCCTGCTCGGGCAGTACGTCCCGGAGGCTCGGCGCCGCCTCACGGCTCCGTCTCGGGTAGGTTCTGAGGCATGAACGTGCCTGACGACCTCCGGTACTCGAGCGACCACGAGTGGGTGAAGCTCGAGGACGCCAATCGCGTGCGGATCGGCATCACCGACTACGCCCAGGACGCCCTCGGCGACGTGGTGTTCGTCGACCTGCCCGAGGTCGGCGCCACCGTCACCACGGGCGGCGCCATGAGCGAGGTCGAGTCGACCAAGTCGGTGTCCGACGTCTACGCCCCGGTCGCCGGCACCGTCGTCGAGGTCAACGCCGATCTCGCCGATGCCCCGGAGCGACTCAACGACGACCCCTACGGCGACGGCTGGATCTGCGTGATCGAACTGGCCGACGGCGCCTCGCTCGACGAGCTGATGGACGCCGCCGCCTACGGCGAACTCACCGAAGGCTGACGGCCGTGGAGCGGACCTGCGCCGAGTGCGGCTACGAGAACCCGCTCGGGGCCAACTTCTGCAGCTCGTGCGGCGCCCAGTTGTCGGACCGACGCGCCGACGCCACCGAGGCCCTCGACCCGACGATGGACTCGCCGGTGGTCGACCCCGCCGCCGCGTCGCCCGACTACGGGATGCTCGTGGTGCGCCAGGGATCGAAGCGCGGGAGCCGCATCGCCCTCGACGCCGAGCGCATCCAGATCGGGCGTCACCCCGAGAGCGACATCTTCCTCGACGACGTCACGGTGTCGCGCCGCCACGCCGAGATCCTGCGGGGCCCGACGGGTTACGAGGTGCTCGACGCCGGCAGCCTCAACGGCACCTACGTCAACCGCGAGCGCGTCGACCGAGCCCCGTTGTCCGACGGCGATCAGCTCCAGGTCGGCAAGTTCAAGCTCGTCTACGTCGCCCTCGAGGACGACGGATGAGCGCCGCCGATCACCACTGGTCGATCGGCGAGGTGCTGTCGCTGCTGCAGGACGAGTTCCCGGAGGTGACGATCTCCAAGATCCGCTTCCTCGAGAGCCAGGGGTTGATCGCGCCGGAACGCACCCCGAGCGGCTACCGCCGGTTCTACCAGTCGGACTTCGACCGGCTGCAGTGGATCCTCGCCCAGCAGCGCGATCTGTATCTCCCGCTGAAGGTGATCCGCGACAAGCTCGAGAGCGGTGAGGTCGACCTGGCGCCGGGCTCGGACCTCGACGTCCCGGACGCGACGACAGCGCAGCCCGCCGGCGACGCGGTCGACGCCGACTCGCTCGGCGCGACCGGCGACGCCCCGCCGGTCGAGGCGGCCACGCCGGGTCCCGATGCTGCGGAGGCCGACCCGGACGCGCCGGCCGAACCCGACGACCCCAAGGTGGCAGCCATCATCGCCAACACCCAGCCGGTGACCGAGCGGCGGGGCCGGGCCGGCACCCGGGCCGACGCGGACGCCAACCTCGCCCTCACCCTCGACGAGCTGGCCGAGGCGTCGGGCTGCGCGGCCGACACGCTCGCCGAGCTGCAGCGCTTCGGTCTGATCACCGGGCGTCAGGTGGGGCCCACCACCCTGTTCGACGGCGAAGCCCTGCTGCTCGCCCGGTTCGCCGCCCAGTTCGGTGCCTATGGCCTCGACGCCCGCCACCTCCGCACCCTCAAGATCGGGGCCGAGCGCGAGGTGACCCTGCTGGCCCAGGTGATCGAACCGATGTTGCACCGACGCGATCCCGAGACCCGGGCTCGCGCCGTCGACACCTTCGACGACCTCGTCGATCTCGCCGCCAGCTTCCGGGCGATCCTCGTCCGTCAGATGGTGCGGGCGCAGCTGCCGAGCCAGCGCGGCTAGCCTTTGGGAATGACGATCGAGATGGAGTTGGTGGGCGTGCGGGTGCAGATGCCGACCAGTGCCCCGATCCTGCTGCTGCGAGAGATCACCGGGGACCGCCGCACCGTGCCGATCTACATCGGCGGACCCGAGGCCCACGCCATCGACCTCGCGCTGTCGGGCACGCCCACGGCGAGGCCGATGACCCACGACCTGTTCAGCACGATCATCGACGGCCTCGGCGCCTCGCTCGATCGTGTCGTGATCACCGAGCTGCGGCAGGGCACCTTCTACGCCGAGCTGGCCGTGCGGACCCAGGGCGGCGACATCGTGACGTTCTCGGCCCGACCGAGCGACGCCATCGCCCTCGCCGTCCGGAACCAGACCCCGATCTTCGCCGAGGACGCCCTCGTCGACGACGCCGGCATCACCGATCAGGAAGAGGAAGCCGGCGAGGAGGAAGAGGAGATGGTGGAGGAGCTCCGCCGCTTCCTCGACGAGGTGAGTCCCGAGGACTTCGGCGGCTGACGCCCCGACGACGCCGGGCGTCTCAGGAATCGACGAGGGCGACGAAGGCGGCGATCCGCTGCAGGCTCCGGCCGACGAGGGCCCGGGTCGCAGGATCCGGCGTGTCGCGCCCGGCCAGCAACAGCACGGCGCTCGCCGGATGGAGCGTCCCGACCCCGATCGAGGCCCGGGTCGCATCGAGCGACGCGCCGGTGACGGCGGCGTGGGCGGTGGCCGCCGCATCGATCGCCCGAGCCTGATCCTCGGGGCGGCACGACGTGGCGACGAGCCATGCCAGGTCGGCGCCCGCCGACTGCACGGCGAGCTGCTGGAAGTCGAACGCCACGACCTCGTCGCCGTCGAAGGCCAGGTTGTCGGCGCGGGCGTCGCCGTGACACAGCGTCGACGGGGCGGCGGTGAAGGCCGCGAGGTCGTGGGCCCGCCGATCGAGGCGTCGGCCGAGCGGGGCGAGGTCGACCCGGTCGCCCCACTCGCGCTCGGCCCGCTCGAGTCCTGACCGCAGCGCATCGGCGGGGAACGTCGCCGGCGCATGGCGGCGCACGGGCGCGAGCATCGGTCCGGTGAGCCGATCGGCCGCCCACCGGTGCAGCGGCGCGAGCCCCCTCGCCACCCGGGCCACGTCGTCGGGGTCGAGGCCGTCGGCCTGGTCGACCCAGCGCAGGTCGCCCAGGTCGTCGAGGAGGAAGGCGCACGCCCCGTCGTCGGCGTCGACGAGGGCGTGGCACCGGGGGGAGCGCAGCGGTGCGTGGGGGAGCACCTCGCGGTAGGCCCATCGCTCGCGATCGAAGGCCCCGGCGGCGATCGCGGCCTCCCGGTTGGGGCCGGGCAGCTTGGCCACGAGCGTCGAACCGTCGACGAACCGCACGCGGGTGACGACGCTGAACACGCCCCGGCCGGCGCCCGCGTCGTCCACCCGATCGACCGGGGGCAGGTGCGGGGCGGCGCCGAGTAGTCGGTCGAGCAGGTCGTCGGGCTCCATCGCTGCCGATCATCGCACAGGCCACCGACGCAGCGCACCGAGGCCACCACGGAACGTGTCGGGTCGTTGACTCCTCGCGCGAGGCGTCCTACGATCACGGCCCGGTACTACACACCCGTAATTTCGTCCTCGTCGTTCGGAGCCAACGATGTCATCCGATCCCACCCCCGTCGTCTCCTACAGCGGCAAGCGCGCCGCAGAGATCGTGGGCATCACCTATCGGCAGCTCGACTACTGGGCCCGGACCGACCTGATCCGCCCCAGCCTGGCCGACGCCGCAGGGTCGGGATCGCGTCGTCGCTACAGCTACCAGGACCTGCTCGAACTCAAGGTCATCAAGACCCTGCTCGACGCCGGCCTTCGGCTCGAGTCGGTGCGCGAGGTCTTCAGCTACCTGCGCGACCAGCTCGGCGAGGACATCGCCTCGGCCAACCTGGTGATCAACGGCAAGCACTCGGTCGTCACCAACAGCGGCGAGGAGCTCGTCGACATCCTCCAGAACGGGCAGGGCGTGCTCAACATCCTGCCGCTCGCCGGGGTGAAGAACGATCTCGACGCCGCGATCGTGGAACTCCACCCCGATCACGGCCAGGCCGCCGCCGCCAACTGACGGCGTCGACCCGGCCCTCGTGATCGGTCGGGCTCGGACCTAGTCGAACAGGTCGGGCTCGTCGCGCGTGATCCAGTCCCACAGGGGCTGGAAGCTGAACCAGCCGGCCATGTGGCTGCCCACCTGGGTCGAGGTGAACTTCGCCATCTCGGGCTCGATCAGCACGGGCTCGTGACGGCTCACCTGCTCGACGGCGAGCTGGGCCTGGCAGCTGCGCTCCATCGTGATGAACCACCAGGCGGCCTCGTCGACGCTGTGGCCGACGGTGAGGTTGCCGTGGTTCGACAGGATCACGGCCTTGCCGTCACCGAGTGCGGCGCCGATGCGGTCGCCCTCGTCGAGGTCGAGGACCACGCCGGTGTAGTCGTCGAACACGGCGTGGTCGTCGTAGAAGGCACAGGCGTCCTGGGTGAGCGGATCGAGCGGGCGCCGGAAGGCGCTCCAGGCCTTGCCGTTGACCGAGTGGGCGTGGGCGGCGGCGATCACGTCCGGGCGAGCCTTGTGGACCCGCGAGTGGATGGCGAAGGCCGCCCCGTTCACCGGTCGGTCGCCCTCGACCACCTTGCCGTCGTGGTCGACGAGGAGGAGGTCGGAGACCTTGATGTGCTTGAAGTTCATCCCGAACGGGTTGACCCAGAAGCACTCGGGGTGCTCGGGATCGCGAGCCGTGATGTGGCCGGCAACGCCTTCGTCGAAGCCGAACCGGCCGAAGAGGCGGAAGGCGGCGGCGAGGCGCTGCTTGCGGTGGAGACGCTCGTCCTCGATGGAGCGCTCCGCTCCGAGGCCGAGGTCGTCGGGGACGGCGGCGAGCTTGTTCATGTGACGGATCTTACGATCCGTCGGCGCTGCCGTCAGGTCCACCCCCGGAACCGCCCGGCGCAGCGGTGGCCGGGGGGCGCCACAACTTGGCCTGGTCCTTGCCGGCCGCCTTGGCTGCGTAGAGGGCTTCGTCGGCTCGTTCGAAGGTGACCGACGACGTCACCTCGGCCTCGTGGAGGGCGACGCCGGCCGACAGGGTGGTGATGCCGCCCTTGCCCACCCAGCCGCTGAGCACACGGCCGGCGACCGCCATCGGGTTGGCGTGGGCCCGCCGCGCGACGATCAGGAACTCGTCGCCGCCGAGCCGGGCCGAGGTGTCGGAGTCGCGCAGGCACTCGCGCAGGTGGGCGCTGAGCTCCTGGAGGACCTGGTCGCCGGCGGCGTGGCCCATCGTGTCGTTGACGGTCTTGAGGAAGTCGAGGTCGAGCAGGACGAGGGCGTCGCCGGGCTCGAGCGAGTTGAGCAGCATGTCGGCGTGGCGCCGGTTGCCGATGCCGGTCAGGGCGTCACGGGTCGACTCCCGGGACAGCTCGTCGATCACGTAGAGGTGTTCGATGGCGATGCCCACCTGCACGCCGAAGAGGCGGGCCAGGTCGAGGGTGAAGGCAGGATCGTCGTCCGGCACCGGGTAGACCAGCACCGCTCCGGCCGGAGCGTCGGCCGCCGGGAGGGGCAGGACGAGCATCGTGCCGTTGGTGCCGGTGGTCGGCACCAGGCGCGGCTCGTCGCCGAGGATCGTCTCGGCCACCAACGCTGCGGTCGTGCCGTCGGGCTCCGACGGCGATCGGGGGCCGACCGACACCGGGATCAGGCCACCGGTCGAGTCGCGCAACACCACCGTGGAGCGTTCGACCCCGAAGATCTCGACCGCGGCGTTGGCCACCTGGTGGGCGGCGTCGCGCAGCGAGCCGGGACGATGGAAGCCGCGCAACACCTCCTCGAGCTGGCTGAGGCGGGCGAGGCGCTGACGGCTGCGGTCGGAGTCGCTCCGCACCCGGTCGGCCAGCGCGGCCACCAGTTCGCC
>JBPEXC010000166.1:0-21681 GCA_052032035.1 Acidimicrobiales bacterium
AGCAGCACGGTGTAGCGCTGCTCGCCGTGGTCGACGATGCCGAACTCGTCCTCACCGATCCGCACGCGATCGCCGGTCGTGCCGAGGAGCAGCGCGAGGGCGTGGAGCGCATCGTCGCTCGACGGGGCCGGGCCCCGTGCCGAGGGACGCAGGGTCTCCCCCCGATCGTTGTGGAGCAGCAGGAGGGGCTGGTTGAGCACCAGCATTGCGGCGAGATCGGCGAAGCGGACCGAGTGCCGACCGGTGCCGTCGACCTCGAGGCGGTGACGCTCGATCCGTTCGACCGCGTCGACCAACCGGGCGGCGGCCCGGCGGAACCGGTCGGCCCGGTCGGCGACGTGCCACGGCACCGACGTCGGCATGTCGGCCGCCGTCGTACCGACGCCGATCGCGTCGACCGAGCGGTCGAGTCCGGCGGCGCCGTGGACGAGACGCTCGGCGAGGCGGCGCACGGCCGCGGGGGTGATCCAGAGCGAGGGCATCCAGCGAGCGAACCGGCTCGGCCCGGCGGAGCGGAACGGGGAGACCGACCCACATCACCGATCACTGTCACAGGGCGTGCATACGTTCTCACCCATGGTCATCCCCACGATCGTCCTCGTCGCCCTGGTGCTCGCCGCCGGCCTGCTCATCGGCTTCCTCGTCGCCCAGCGCAATGCTGCAGCCGCCGCCCCCGCCCTGGGCGCCGACCAGCTCGAAGCCGAGCGGGAGGCCGTCGTCGCCGCCGCGCTCGACGCCGCCCGCAGCGCCGTGCGCGCCGAACGGGCCGAGTCCCTGCAGCAGACGGTCGACACGGTCCTGTCGGTGGCCTCGTCGAAGCTCGGCGACCAGCTCGCCGCCGGCAAGCAGGTGATCGACCGGGAACACGAGGTGGTCGGGGAGCAGGTCCGCCACGTCCACGGCGAACTGCGGCGGGTCACCGAGCTCGTGGCCTCGCTCCAGGCGGAACGGGCCGAGCAGAACGGCGCGCTCAACGCCCGGCTCGAGCAGGCCGTGGCGGCCACCGCCGCCCTGACCGACACCACCCTCACCCTCCGCGATGCCCTGGCATCGCCCAAGGCCCGAGGACAGTGGGGGGAGCGCATGGCCGAGGACGTGTTGCGGACCGCCGGCTTCGTCGAGGGCGTCAACTACGTGAAGCAGCAGAAGCTCGCCGGCGGCGGCATCCCCGACTACAGCTTCGACCTCCCGATGGGGCACGCCGTGCACATGGACGTGAAGTTCCCGATCGACAACTACCTGCGCTGGCTCGACGCCGACGACGACGCCCTCCGGGCCCAGCTGGCCAAGCAGTTCGGGCGCGACGTCCGGCAGCGGGTGAAGGAGCTCACCGATCGTTCCTACATCGACCCGGCCACCACGGTCGACTACCTCCTGCTGTTCATCCCCAACGAGAGCGTCTACGGCTTCATCCACGAGCACGACCCCGACCTGGTCGACGCCGCCCTCACCCAGAAGGTCGTGTTGTGTTCGCCGACCAGCCTGTTCGCCGTGCTCGCCGTCATCCGCCAGGCGGTCGACAACTTCATGGTCGAACGACGCAGCGACGAGATCCTCGCCGCCATCGGCGGGCTGCGCGACCAGTGGGATCGACTGGGGCAGTCGATGGACAAGGTCGGCCGAGGTCTCGAGTCGGCGCAGAAGGCCTACGACGATGCGCGCGGCACACGGTTCCGGCAGTTCAACCGTCGGCTCACGGATCTCGAGCAGCTCCGTGACGGGGCGGAGGCCGGACCCGCCTCGTCGCCGCCCGCGCTCGAGCGCAGCGACGACGGCTCGCTCGACACCCAGGCCCAGCGACCCAGTGGACCCCGGGCGGGAACACTCCGGCGCGTGGGCTGAACGCCCGGGGGAAGCGGAGGCGACGACTCGACTAGGGTTGACCCATCAAGCTGGCGGAAGCGGAGGGATCGACAGCGTGATCACAACAGAGTTCGGCTGGCGCGGGGCCAACGAGTGCGCGCACCACGTCGACATCATCGAACCACTCGTCAACGAACTACGACGATTCGACGCACGGCGGGTGCTCGACGTCGGCAGCGGCAACGGCTCGCTCACGCACCAACTGCGTGAGGCGGGCTTCGATGTCGTCGGCATCGAACCCGACGCCGACGGCGTCGAGCTCAGCCGGCAATGGGGCGGCGACTTCCACCAGGCGTCGGTCTACGACGACCCGGACCCGCTGCTCGGTGACTTCGACGCCGTCGTGTGCGCGGAGGTGATCGAACATCTCTTCACGCCGGCCGCGGTGCCCCAGTTCGCAGCGAAGCTGCTCGCACCCGGGCGGCCCCTGGTGATCACCACGCCGTACCACGGGTACTGGAAGAACCTCGCACTCGCCGTGAGCGGTGGATGGGACGGCCACCTCGAACCCCTCCACGACGGCGGCCACATCAAGTTCTTCTCGCCCGACACGCTCACCGAGCTGGTCGAGGCCGAGGGCTTCGAGGTCGACGCCGTCGCCGGAGCCGGTCGCTTCCGCTACCTCTGGCGCTCGATGGTGCTCACCGCCATCCGGCGCTGAGCCGCGACCTCACCGGTCGCAGGCTCACCGGCAGCGCTGCCCGTCGAGGGCGGCGGCCCGCAACAGCGAACGCATCGCCGGTGAGGTGACCGACAGGTCGTGCGCCTCCTCGACACGTCGCCGAGCGGCCTTGGCCATCTCGGCGGCTTCGTTGGGCGTGTCGGCCAGGTCGACGAGGGCATCGGCGATGGCGTCGGCTCGTCCCGGCGGCACGAGCCGCCCCGTCACCCCATCGGTCACCAGCTCCGACACGCCACCGACGTCGGTCGCCACCACGGGCACGCCGACCGCGAACGCCTCCATGATCGAGATCGGGATGCCCTCGGCGAACGAGGCGAGGCAGAAGACGTCGGATCGGCCCAGCTCTTCGCGCACCTCCTCGAGGTCCTTGGCGCCGAGGAACTGCACCCGGTCGCCGAGGGCGCCGGCGCGCTGTTCGAGGTCGGTTCGGCTCGGGCCGTCGCCGACGAAGACGAAGGAGATGTCGTCGCGGCCGCGTCGGGCGAGTTCGGCGGCGGCGTCGACGAGGAGGTGCTGGCCCTTCTCGGGCGAGAGTCGTCCGACGCACAGCACGCGCAGGCCGGAGCGATCGTGGGCTGCGGGCGGGGTGAAGTCGAAGGCGTCGAGATCGACGCCGCAGTGCACCACGTGCAGCCGGTCCCACACCTCGGGCGCCGAGATCCGCATCAGCTGCGAGCGGGTGTGATGGCTAACGCCCGTCACGAAGGCAGCCTGCGCCACCTTCTGGGGCAGGTGGATCTGCTTCTCCTCGGTGAACTCGTGGTAGCCGTGCACCGTGAACGACCAGGAGACCGGTCGTTCGGCGTCCTGGTCGAGGAGGTGGATCAGGAGACACACCGTGGCCGTGGGGCCACCGAACTGGGCGTGGAGGTGGCGGCAGCCGTCGGCGCGCACTCGTTCCAGGAGCACGCACGCCTCGGCCAGTTGGAACACGGTCCACGCGAGGAGGCGGGCGTCGAGGCCACCGAAGCGAAGGGCGAGCCGGAGCGCGTCGGCGAACCGTGCGGGGTGCCGCCGCGCCGTGCGGGCGACCGCTGCGGCGATCCGCCACGGCGACTGGGCCTTCACGTAGAACGTGCGGTCATGCTCTCGCACCTCGGCGTCGAGCTCCACGTCGCCGGGGTCGGGGGCGTTGAGGCTGTAGGGCACCACCTCGGTCGCGTCGTCGGCGACCGTGGCGACCTCGTTGAAGAGGAACGTCTGGGAGTGTCGGGGGTAGTGGGTCATGACGTACCCGACGCGCACGGCGGTGATGTCCTCGGGGGCGCTCATGGTGACTCCGGTTCGAACGGGACCGTGCGGCCACCGCCGACGGCCGCGAGGTGGTCGAGGATCTCGATGGCGGTCACCGAGTCGGCGAGTGACCAGATCGGGCTCTCGAGGGTGCCGGCGGCGAGACAGCGCACGACCTCGTCGATCTGGTGGTGCATGCCCACCCCCTGGATCGGCCGGTGGGTGCCCTGGGCCCGGCGCCGCCACCGGAGGTCGGCCACCCGAGAGCGGGCGGCGGCGACCACGGGCCGCTGCCCCAGTCGCACTCGCCAGTCGGGCGTCGGCGTCGTCGCCGGCTCGGACGGGACGGCGGCGCGGGTCTCGGTGACGGTCGTCGCCCGGACGAAGGGGCGGCCGACCTCGATCGTGCCGGCGGTGCCGGCGAGGCGGGCGACGTTGCGGCCCTCGTGTCCGAACGACGCCACGATCGTGGCGGCAGCTCCGTCGGGATAGCCGAGCAGGATCGAGGCGAGTTCGTCGACCCCGCTCGAGCCACGGTGGATCACGCCCGACACCGCCTCGGGCCGACCGAGGAGCCGGATCGACAGGGCCACGCCGTAGATCGCCCGGTCGAGCAGGACCCCACCGCCCTGGGCGGGGTCGAATCGAGCGGCGCCGCGCTCGCGTCGGACCGGCTGGGCGAACTCGCAGTGGAGGTGGCGCACCAGCCCGATGCGGTCGTCGGCGACCCGGGCGAGGGCGTCGGTGACCGCCGGCAGGAAGAGCGTCCACAGCCCCTCCATGCAGAACACGCCGGCCGCCGTCGCCGCGTCGGCGATCTTGCGGGCGTCATCCGCGGTCGTGGCCAACGGCTTCTCCACCAGCACGTGCTTGCCGGCTGCGATGCACGCCAGCGCCTGGGCGGCGTGGAGATGGTTGGGCGTGGCCAGGTGGATCACATCGATCGACGGGTCGGCCAACAGGCCGTCGAAGTCGGTGCTGCCCGCCACGGCCCAGGCGTCGGCGAAGCGGCGACCCCGTGCCGGGTGCCGCGACGCCACCGCCGCCAGCTCGGCATGGTCGACCAGCTGCAGGTCGGCGGCCAGCTGCCCGGCGGCCGTGCCCGTGCCGACCGTACCGAAGCGCACCGGTGCAGCAGGAAGGTCGGTCATCGCGCCCACGGCATCGGTTCGGGCGTCTCGCAGGTGGTGGTCATCGTGTGGATGCCTCGGCCGAACCCGCCCGACTCGATCGCCATCGTGAGTTCCTGGACGTGCAGCCCGAACTCGGTCGAAAGTCGCGGCCCGCGCCCCTCGGCGACCGCGCCGGCGAGGTCGGCGACGCCCCGCCAGTAGTCCATGCTGGCGACGCTGCCCGTCTTGGCCTTCGGTGCGCCCGACTCGGCGAGCTTGTGACGGCGCGACACCGGGGTGAGGATCGTGCGGCGACGGATCGTCTTCCACATCCGGCTCTTGATCGGCGAGCGGTAGTCCCAGCAGTCGTCGACGGTGAGCACCCCACGGTCACCGACGACGCGGAGGGAGTGATCGTGGGGGGCGACGACGCTGCAGGTGAGGCGAGCGACCACACCGCTCTCGAAGCGGATGCACCCGATCGTGAGGTCGGGGCCGACCTCGTCGAGGTCCTCGCCGACGACCTTGTCGGGGACCTGCACCGAGGCGAACGCCGTCACCTCGGTCGCCGGTCCGAAGTAGGCGACGAGCCACGGCAGGTAGTAGCCGGCGTGCTCGGCGGTGCAGCCGACGGCGATCTCGTCCCGGTAGGGCCACGGCAGCCCCATGCCGTTGCGCCAGCTCCGGAAGTCCATGCGATGGAGCATCCCGTCGTCCATCTCGGCGTAGACGACGCGCACGGTGCCGATCGTGTCGTGGCGCAGCAGGCGTCCGAGCGTCTGGGCGGTCTCGCCGAGCAGGGAGCACGGCGCCGACACCAGGTGGAGGTCTCGGGCGGTCGCCAGTGCGGCGAGGTCACGGGCGGCCTCGAACGACGACGCCAGCGGCTTCTCGCTGTAGACGTGGACGCCGGCCTCGAGCGCCGCCCGGGTCACCGCCTCGTGGCTGCCCGGGTTGGTCAGGTTGACGACCACGTCGATCTCGCCGCTCGTCAGCAGGGCGTCGAGCGAGTCGTGGGCCACCGCCCCCAACCGCTGCGCCATCGCGTTCGTGCGCTCACGACGTCGGTCGTGCACCCCGACGATCTCCAGCTCCGGATGGAGCGGCAACGTCGACGCGTAGAAGTCCGACACGTAGCCCGCGCCGACCAAGCCGATCTTCACTCCCGCGCTCCCTCCGCTTCGGGTCGAGGCCCGCCAGGCCTCCCGTGCGCCCGCGTCGCTCGTCGCGTCGTCGGGTCGGGCCACAGTATTGCATCCGTCGGCCGGTCGGTCCCAGGGCAATCCGGCCGGGGGGCGAAGGCAAATATGACTTGGGTCCTTGAGTTCTGAAGCACCGAGTGGGAAACTCGTGAAATCGGTTCAGCGGCGGATGCTGGGCCGAGTGAGGGAACCAGAAAGGCGGATGACGGCGATGCCGATGTCCCACGAAGCGGCCGGCACCATGGTGCACGATGTCGCATCCATGTCCGTGTTCGACTTCGATCACGCCGAGGCGGCGGCCGACCTGGCCGAGAACGGCTGGATCCACCGGTCGGCCGGGATCAGCCCGGCGCTGATGGCGGCGCTGCGCGCCGAGACCGAGGCGTTCCTGACCGGCGACGGTCACGACCTGTCGACGTGGCGTTTTCCGGGCAAGAAGGCGCAGTTCCTCTGGGAGTTGCCCGACGGTCTCACGCTGCGGCAACTGAAGAACGAAGTGGCGGCCGTCACAGGAATGGACCCCGATCGGGTGACGCTTTCCGAGCGGCACGTCAAGGTCTATTCACCCGAGGCCGACGACTTCCCGCCGCCTCACAAGGATCGTGGCGCGTCGACCTTCACCCTCGGCTTCGCCATTCGCGTCCCCGACGACTCGCGCCTCGTGCTGTGGCCCAACGTCGACACGAGCTTCAACTTCTACCCGACCTCTGCGGAGTGGCGCGACTCCCGGCCGACGGCCGACTTGCCCGAGAACGTGATCGAGGGCATCGAGCCGGTGACCGTCGACATGCGGCCGGGCGACTTCGTCGCCTTCCGCGGGGCCGAGATCTACCACGAGCGGTTCCGCCCGGCGTCGACCGCCGTGCTCTACCTCAAGTTCAACGAGATCGGCCTCGACCCGCTCGGTGAGGACCCCGACACCACGGCGATGCTCGAACACACCGCCGACCTGCGGGCCTCCGGCCAGGTCGACGCGGCCTCCCTCTCGATCTCGCCGCTCGTCGTCGGGCTGCGGACCGAGGAGTTCTTCCCCGGCGGCCAGCTCCACGTGCAGGCCCGCTTCGTCGACGGCTCCTGCGCCGCCGGCATCGACGAGGCCGCGGTCGGCCTGATGCGTCGGGTGATGCGAGCCGGGTCGGTACCGGTGGCCCTGCTCGAGGGCGACGACCGCGACGCGGCCCTCGATCTGCTCGAGCGCGGCGTGCTGGTGCTCCGACTGTGAGCGCTCGTCGGTGAGCCGGGGGGCGCAGGTGCTCGGCACCGGGAAGTCGCTGGCGCTGAGTGCCCTGCGCTCGGCCACGGCGGCCTCGGTCGGGCAACGGCTGGTGCGCGCACCACTCCGCGTCCTCAGCTACCACACCGTCGACGACGCAGACGCCTTCGGCCGTCAGCTCGAGTGGCTGTCGGCGAACGCTGCTGTCGTCGACGCGCCGACCGTGCTCGACGCCGTGCACGACGGGCGACCGCTGCCGGCCGGTGCGGTGTGGATCACCTTCGACGACGGCGACCCCTCGGTCGTCGACGTCGGCCTGCCCCTCCTCGAGCGGCACGGCCTGACGGCCACGCTCTTCGTCTGTCCCGGCCTGATCGAGGCCGGCACCCGCTCGTGGTGGCGTGTCGTCGACGACGCCGGCGCCGGCCGGGCCTCGGCGGCGCTGGGCCGTCGCTTCGACACGGTGAGCGACGCCCTCGAACACCTGAAGACCCTCCCCGACGCCGAGCGCCGTGCGGTCGTGCGGAGCCTGCAGGGCACGACCGGCGAGCCGGAGCGTGCCCAGATGACCGTCGCCGACCTCGGCCGCTGGCTCGAGGCCGGCAACCACGTCGGCAACCACACCTGGGACCATCCGTGTCTCGATCGGACCGAGGCGGAGCTCCAGCGAGCCCAGATCCGGGATGCCGATCGTTGGCTGCGTGCCCACGTGCCCGACTGGCGTCCGATCTTCGCCTACCCGAACGGCAACCACGATCCGGTGTCGGAGGCGGAACTCGCCGGACTCGGTTACGAAGTGGCGGTGCTGCACGATCACCGGCTCACCTCCTTCGACGACTCCCACCTGCGACTGTCGCGACTGCACATCGACGCCGCCGACCCGCTCGGTCGGTTCCGCAGCGTGGTGAGCGGCGTGCAGCCGCTCTCGGTCGGCGTCGGTCGCCGCCTCGTCGCCGCTCGCCGTTGACGACGCCGGCCGGCCCCGCCGGCAGAGCCGGTGGGCGCGGCGGCGGTCGAGTGGCGATCGCTGCGGTGGCGGGCGCCGTCCCCGCGGCGTGGCTGCTCGGGGCCACGCCGTGGTTCGGGATCGCCCGAGCCCTGCTGCCGCTCGTCGCCCTGGTCGCCGTCGTGGCCGCTCTCGTGGCCGTGCGACGTGGTGGCGGGTGGCGGCCGCTGTCAGCAGCCGCCATCGGGGTGGCGCTCAGCGGGATCGTCGTCGCGGCCCCGCTCCGGCCGGGGCCGGTCGAGCGTCCCGAGGGGCCGACGGTGCGCGTGGTGTTCGCCAACCTGCTCCTGGACAGCACGGATCCCGGCGCCGCCGCTGCGCTCCACTCGCTCGACGCCGACATCGTGATCACGACCGAGACCAACGGCACCCAGTTCCTGGCGCTGCAGGAACGCTTCGGTGCGCCCGTCGTCGTCGGCGGCGACGACGCCGCCTGCTCCCTCGACGGCCCCGGACGCTGTTCGGCACTCAACGTGTGGACGTCGTTGCCGGTCCACACCGTTCGCACGAGCGAGCTGTTGCGCGATGCGAGGGGTGTGGCGTTCACCGCCGAGACCGACGCCGGGCCGCTCGAGGTGGTCGCCATCCACCCGCCGGCGCCGTCGCCGCTGTGGTGGCGACCCGGGTCGACCACCCCGTGGCAGCACGCCGCGCTGCTGCGCCGGCTCGACCGGGCCTACCCGGCAGTCGAGGGGCCCGACCTGCTGATCGGCGACCTCAACCTCACCGATCGGCAGGCCGAATTCGCCTTGCTCGCTGATGGTCGGACCGACGCGATGCGGGCCGGCAGGTGGGCGGCGCCCACATCACGCACGTGGTGGGGGCGGCTGCTCGTGGCCCGGATCGACCACGTCCTCGTGGGCGAGGGCTGGTGCGTGGACCACAGCGACACCGCGACGGTGCCGGGCTCGGACCACCGAGGCGTCGTCAGCGACCTCGGGCGGTGCGCAGCCGACTGAGCGCCGCCTCGCGCTCGTCGGTCGTCAGCAACCCCGACACGACGGCGACGGCGACGAAGCCGACCGTGCCGAGAGCTCCGCCGACGAAGATCGTGACCAGGTCGTGATCGACGAGCGCCGTCACGCTGCGGACGATGGCGAAGCCGGTGGCGTAGGCGGCGGCCAGGCGCACGACCGTGAGCGGCTCGATCGGCCGGGTGTCGGCGTCGAGGGCATCGCCGGCATGGCGGCGCAGGAACCGGGTGAGGACGACGACCCGGACGAGGAGCTCGACCAGGTAGCCGACGAGCAGGCCGAACGCCGCAGCGGTGATGCCCCGGCTCGGGACGAGGACGGCGACCAGGCCCACGCCGACGACGAAGCGGATCGCGCTGGTGGCCGAGTTGTAGATCGGACGGTCGAACACGTTGAACCCCGTGCCCACCACCGAGCACGCCACGTAGCAGACGTGCACCCCCAGGAGGGCGACGAAGGCGCCACTGGCCGATCCGAAGCCGTCGCCGAACACGTTCATCACCGCCTCGGAGGCGCCGCCCGCGATCGAGGCGAGGAAGACCAACACGACGAGCGCCAAGCGGATCACCGTCCGCTGGGTGGCCGCCAAGCGTTCGATGTCGCCCTCACGTCGAGCCCGAACCAGATCGGGGAAGAGCATCTCGTTGATCCGGAAGCCCGCCTCGTTGAGGCGAACGGCCATCGTCGAGGCCCGGGAGAAGGCGCCGATCGCCCGCAGGCCGGAGGTGTTGGCCACCAGCCAGAGGGGGAGCTGGAGGGTCGCCCCGATGAAGAACTGGCCGGGGAGGAGGCCGACCCCGAACCGCAGGAGTTCGGGGAGCCGGCTCACGCCGGCCCGGTAGGCCTCGACGGTGGGGCGTCGGTGGATCAGGTGTCGAACCGAGCCCAGTCGGACGACGAGGCCGACGGCGAAGCTCGCCACCGTCGCGATCGTCAGTCCCCACACGGTGTCGGTGACGGCTCGCAGCGCCAGCGCGACGACGCCGAAGGAGAGGGCCACGCTCAGCCGCGCCCAGAAGAGGCGTCGGCCCTCGCTGTAGGCGCTGAGCACGCTCTCGAGGTTCCAGCCCGGGTTCTCGAACAGCACATAGCCCAGCAGGATCGCGGCGGCGGGCGCCACCGCCGACTGCTGGTCGATCGGCCCGTCGAGGGCGGCGCGCGACACGAAGAAGACCGGCACCGCCATCACCGCGGTCAGCGTCATGCTCGCACTCAGCACGGCGAAGAAGAGGCCCGTGGCCTCGTCGGTCTTGCGCTCGATCACCGCGAGGGTCCGGATCATCGCGACCTGTTCGCTGACGGTCGAGAGGCTGACCAACAGGCCCCACGGAGCGATCGCCAGCGCGTAGGTGCCGACGACCTCGATGCCGTAGAGGCGCGAGGTGACGACCGCGGACGCCAACACGACGAAGGCGTTGACGAAGAACGACAGGCCGGCGAACCCGAGCCCGGGGCTCACCCGGCCCTGGGGTCCGGGCACCCGCGCCGATGCGTCGCTCGGCACCGAGGGCGCCGAGGTCAACGCAGCGACCCCCACCCCGTCGAGTACTCGCGGCTCCCGGTGGTGCGGGCCTCGGGCGATGTCTCGGTGAAGTCGGCCCGGCGCGAGAGCATCGAGCGGCCGAGGAACGTCGGGATGCCGAGCAGGTAGCGACGCCACAGCCGACGGGGCTCCTGGACGAGGCGGAAGCACCACTCGACGCCGAGCTGGTTGGCGAGCGCCGGTGCCCGCTTGACCTTGCCGACCGAGAAGTCGAGGAACGCGCCGACCCCCACGCCGACGCCCACCCCGAGCTGATCGAGGTGACGGGCCAGGAACTGCTCCTGGAGCGGGTTGCCGAGGGCGACGATCAGGACGTCGGGCGCCGCCGCCCGGATCGTGCTGACGACCTCGTACTCGTCCCGGAGGTCGTACATGCCGTGCTGGGTGCCGACGACGTGGAGGCCGGGGAAGCGCTCCTCGAAGCGGGCGGCGGCCTGCTCGGCCACGCCGGGCTGGCCGCCCAGGAGGTAGACCGACTTGCGGTTCTCGGCGATCCACTGCAACAACACCGGGGTGAAGTCGGTGCCGTTGAGGTTCTCCGGGAACGAGGCGCGGCGCAGCCGGCCGGCGATCTCCACACCGATGCCGTCGCGCAGGACGAGGTCGGTGTCCTTGAGGACCCGTCGGTACTTCGAGTCCTTGTAGGCGAGGTTGAGGGTGTGGGCGTTGACGAAGGCCACCTGGGCCGGTCGTGGGCGCTCGACGAGCGCGGCGAACACCTCGATCGCCTCGTCGCCGTCGATCGCTGCGATGGGCACGCCCATCACGTTGATCGTCGGGAACGCCACGTCCCCGCGCAGGTCGACGCCGTCGGTCGCGCGAAGCGTCACCGCTTCAGCCTTCATGTCCCTCCGCTCCCTCTCGACCTCGGGTCCCGTTCGGTCCCCGTGGTCCGTGGGCAAGATTACCCGACGCGGACCCTCCATCTCGAACTCTTCGATGTGTCGGGCGGTCATGGCAACTCCAGGACGGGGGCCGCCGGTGCGAGCGGCGTGCCGCCCCCACCCGGGGTGTCGGGGGTGTTGTTCGACACGACGCGGAGCTCGCGGCGGAGTCGTTGCAGGTCGTCGCGCAGGCGGGCGACGGTCAGGGCGGGCAGGTCGGGCTCGGCGTAGAAGGTCATCGCCTCCGACTGGTCGACCACGTAGGCGCCGTACTGCTGGAGGGCTCGGGCGACGACGAGCCCCTCCTCGGACAGGAACAGCGACTCGACGTCGACCGACGCCGGGATCGCGAGCAGGGTGCCCATGGGGATCAGGCCCCGGTAGGTCTCGTCGGCCACGGCGTCCTCGGTCACCGCCGGCCACACCGGCCCGATCTGGAGCTGGTCGCCGTTGAGGGCGACGGCGAGGGCGTGACCGATGTGGCCCTCCTCCATCTCCCACGATCGGATCAGGCCGCCGAGGGCGCTGCCGCCGTAGGCCCGGGTGCCGCCGGTCTCGATCCCCGAGCCGGTGAGGTCGGTCTGGACGTAGTAGACCGCGGTGGCCGTGCCGCCGTCGAGGTTCATCTGGAAGAACTCGTGGGCGATCGCCGTGTCGGATTCGACGACGTGCAGGTGGGCATCGGCGCCGATGGCGGGGCGGGCGGTGCGGGGGAGATGGATCTCGACCGTGCCCGGTCCGAACGGCGGTGTCGACGTGCTCTCGTAGGCGACGGTGACCACGGGGTCGTCGGTCGCCGACTCGATGATCGGGTGGGACCACTCGGTCGAGTTGAGCCAGATCGTGATGCCGGGATCCCGCAGTTCGAGGGTCGTCGGATCGTCGGCCCTCGCGTACTCCGCATCGGTACCGATCGAGGTGTTCCACGGCGAGGAGTCGTCGAAGGGCCAGCGGTAGGGGTCGCGGGTGACCATGGCCTCGGTCGTCGTCGTCGCCAGCGGGACGAACTCCGGCGGCGCCGTCGACTCGGCCCCGACGAGGCTGCACGCAGCGGTCGTCAGGCCGGCGACGGGCAGCACCCAGCGGCGGGACGAGGGGCTCATCGCACGCGCTCCATCGTCGGCGTCCGGTCGAGGAGATCGGCGAACAACCCGGCCAGGCGCGCCCCCTCGGTCCGCGACTCGAAGTGCTCGGCCACCAGCTGTCGCCCGGCTGCGCCGAGGCGCTGCCGCTCGGCCGGGTCGTCGGCGAGCTCGTCGATCAGGGCGGCGAGGTCGTCGGGACGGCCCGGCGGGACCAGGCGCCCGGTCTCGCCGTCGACGACCAGCTCGGGGATGCCGCTGATGCCCGGCGCGACGACGGCGAGTTCGCAGGCCAACGCCTCCATCAACACCACGGGCAGTCCCTCGCCGAAGCTGGTCATCACGAACAGGTCGTGGTCGGCGAAGACCGCCGGCATGTCGTCCTCGCTCACCGTGCCCGTGAAGGTCACCGGGAGCTGCTCGGCCTCGACGCGCTCCTCGAGTTCGTCGCGCAGCGGGCCGTCGCCGACGAGGGTGAAGCTGATGTCGCCCCGTTCGGCGTGGAGGGCGGCGGCGGCGTCGAGCAGCACCGGCAGTCCCTTCTCCGGTACGAGGCGGCCGACGAACAGGATGCGTACCCCGTCGCCGGAGGGCGGCTCGTCGGCCGGGACGAAGGTGTCGGTCTCGACGCCGCAGTGGATCACGTGCACGTCGTCCCAGTGGGCCCGGTCGATGATGCGCCACAGCTGCACTCGCGTGTAGTCGCTGACCGCGGCGACGAAGTCGGCGGCTCGGGCCTTGTCGGCGAGGTCGTAGTGGATCAGGTCGTAGAACTCGGTGCAGCCGTGCATGGTGAAGCTCCACGACCACTCCTCGCCGAGCTCGCGCCCGGTCTCGGCCGCCATCCGGGCGATCTCGGCCGAGACGTTGGCGTGGTGGGCGTGGATGTGGTGCACGCCCTCGCGGCGGCAGTAGTGCCGCAGGAGCAGCGCCTCGACGAAGTAGAACGCTCGCCACACCCGGTTGCGCAGGCCGGGGGCGCCCTGGTCGAGGGCTCGCAGGAAGCCGCGCAGGTGGGCGCCGGGCCGGCGGAGGGTCGGCAGCACGACCGCCCGCAGCAGCGTCCCGGGGCGCACCGGGCGGATCGTGTGCGTGGTGGCCGCCGCGTGCGACGCCCCGCTGCTGACGATCTCGTGGGGCGGTGCCGGGGCCATCGCCACCGGCAACACCTCGACGCCGGCGGCCTGGACGGCTTCGATCTCGCGCTGGATGAAGGTGTGGGAGACGATCGGGTACTCGCTGATCACGTAGGCCACCCGTGGGCCGACCGGGCGCCTCATGGCGTCACCCCGGCGGGCAGCGGCGCCGGCCCGGGCGCTCCGGCGCCGATCGGACGCCGCTCGGCCCGTCGCGGCGGCGAGGTCGCAGCCATCGCCGTCCGGCTCGCGCGCACGAGGTAGGGAGCGGACACCACGCCGCCCATCGTCCACAGCAGGAGGTTGGGCAACGCCGTCGAGATCGGGCCGAACGCGCCCATCGTGGCCCAGGCGCTCCCGAACATCGCGAGGCCGAGTCGCCAGGGTTCGAGCGCGGCGGTGCTCGGCCGCAGCACGGCTCGGCCCAGGCCGACCGCCAGGGTGAGGAGCCAGGGCACCGTTCCGAGCAGGCCGATCTCGGCCAGTCGCGACAACAGGACGTTGTGGACCTCGATGCGATGCCCGGTCAGCGGGTAGTTGTCCGACTGCCACAGGTAGGGGTCGCTCCGCTTGGCGAACAGCCCCCAGCCGATCCCGGTCAGCGGCTTGTCGGCGAACGCCTGGATGGCCGCCTCGTTGGAGTTGAACCGGTCCCAGACGGCCACGCGTTCGTTGCGGCGCTCGGTGACGGCGTCGGACAGGCCCGGCACGGTGACGAGGGCGAGCAGGATCACCATCACGCCGGCGAGGCCGAGGTGGAGCGTGTAGCGCCGCGCTCGCGGGTGCATCAGGATGCCGACCGCGCTCGACACGACTGCGGCGAGCCACACGGCGCGGGTGAGCGTGAAGAGCATCCCGAGCAGGGCGGCCGGGAGGAGCAACGCTGCGAGGATTCGCAACCCCGTCCGCTTCCAGGTGAACACCGCGACGACGGCGCAGGCGTAGCAGCCGAGCAGCGACAGTCCCATGCCGGTCGACTCCACGAAGGGCCCGCGCGCACGCTCGAAGTGCAGCCCGACCGTCGGATCGTTGATGTAGGCGGGCCAGACCATCGATCGCAGCCCGAAGCCCTCGAGGATGGCGGTGATCGACAGGTACCAGCCACAGCCGACCATCACCCCCGACAACCAGGCCCGCCGACGGTCGTCACGGAACAACAGGGGAGCGATGCTGAAGGCGAGGAACGGCACGATCCCGAGCCGGTCGAGCAGGGCGAAGATCGCCACGTCGACCGACCACGAGTCGTTGGTCATGCCCAACGCGATCACCATCAGCACCGTGGCGATCATCCACGTGTGCACCGGCCGCCACCGCAGCCGGGGACGATCGTCGTCGCCGAAGGGCAGGCCGGTGATGGCGGCGCCGAGCGCCAGGGCGAACAGGGGGCGGTCGGGGCTGATCGGCAGACCGATGTAGGTCCCGAACCCCGAGAACATCGCCCCGGCGATCGCCAGCGACAGCAGGGCAGCCGGCTCGAAACGCGCCGCACACAGTGCGAAGGCGAGGCCGCCGGCCCCGATGAGCACGAGCGCGGTGGGCCCCGTCGCCAGGGCAGCCGCGACGAGCAGGCCGATGAAGGCCAGTGCCAGTGCGCCCGCCTGGGTGCTTCTCCTGATCATGCTCCCTCCAGCCATGATGCAGTCCGCCGGTCCGGCCTAGCCCGACGCCGAGGTGGGGACCGGCGACGGTTCGTCGTCGGGCCACGGTTCGAGGAGTTCGAGGTCGACGTCGCCGGCGTCGCCGTTGGTCGTCGGCTCATCGGCCTCGGCGGTGGGTTGCGGGCCGAGGTCGTGGTCGATGCCTGCGGCCGGGCCCTTGCCCTTCAGCGACTGGCGGAGCTGCCACAGCGGCTTGGCGTTGGTGACCGCCCACGCCAGCACCACGGCGAGTGCGAGGCCGCCGAGCACGCCGAGGGCGACGGCGAGCTGCACACGGCTGCCCTGGTCGCTGCCCTGCGACTCGCTCTCGGTCAGGACCCGGACGAGCTCACCGCCGACCCGGGCCTGCTGGCTCTCGGTGTAGAGGGCGGCGAGCGTCGACGCGTTCAGCTCCTGCACGGCGAGGTCGGCTCGGGCCTGTTCGAGGTCGAGTTCGGTCTGCGCCGCCGAGGCCGCCAGATCGTTCTCGAGTTGGAAGACCAGATCGCGCTGGAGCTGGTCGACCACCGCCTGGGCGGCGGCGACGGCGGCCGCCGCCTCGGAGTGGTCGTCGAAGATCCGATCGGAGGTGTCGCCGGGGTCGTTCACCCCGCCGACCAGGTCGATCAGGGCGAGCGCCGCCAGGTCGGCGAGTTCGACCGCGGCCTGCTCGACGTCCGAGGTGGCCTTGATGCGGATGATCGCCGACTGCTCGACGTTGCTCGCCTCGATCTCACCGCGCGCCTCGATCGTCGCCACGTCGGTCTCGACCAGCTGGGCCATGTCGGCGATGTGGAGATCGGTGCCGACGAACCGGGCGTAGGTCTCGGCCAGGGTGTTGTTGGCCTGGACGTAGCCCGGCACCGCATTGGACGGCACGTCGATCCGGCCGACGACCAAGGTCGCCTCGGCCTCGTACGAGGCCGGCTGATCGCTGGCCCAGTTGTAGGCCACCGCCACCGTTGCGGCGACGGTCAGCGCCACCAGGATCGGGTGCAGGACGACCGCGACGAACGGCGACCGCAGCGTCGGCGGTGCCGGCGCGGCGCGACCCATCGACGCGTCATCGACCTCGTTGCCGCCGGGCGAGGCTGACGCACCCGCATGCGTCAACTCGTGTGTGTGGTCGGTTGCGCGATTGCGCGCACCGATCCGTGTAGCTCCCTCCGCCATGACGGCAGAGCGTAGTGCACGATCCGACCACGTGGTACCCACAGCATTACTCAGGGTGAGATCGGCTCACGTTGAGCGGTTCGGGCATGGGGACATCGACCCGGTCGGCGGCGGCGCGCAGGGCCGCGAGCGATGCTGCCGGCAACTCGACGTCGTCGCGGCCGTCGGCCAGCGTGGCGGCTCGCTGGCCGGGGAGCCGTACCTCGCTGCCGGTGGAGCGGAGCCAGGCGGCGAGCGAGGCGAGCCGATCCGGCACGCCGTCGTCGTGGGGCGCGATGGCCAGGACCGCGTGGGAGGTCGCAGCTCGCCGCCCGGTGTCGAACATCGATCCGATCCCGGCGCCGTGGTGGCCGCCGCCGAGCACCGAGGTCAGCACCTCGACCAGGAGGCCGAACGCGAACCCCTTGTGACCGCCCGCCGGCAGCATCACGCCGCCGGCGCCGAGGGCGTGGGGGTCGGTGGTCGGTCGGCCGTCGGCGTCGAGGAGTTGCCCCTCGGGCAGCCGGGCGCCCTCCGCGATCGCGTCGCGCACCTTCGATCCGGCGAGGGCCCCCGTCGACACGTCGGCGACGAGGGGTGGCTCGTCGGCGACCGGTGCGCCGAGAGCGAGCGGGTTGGTGCCCAACCCCTTCGAGGCGCCCCCGGGCGGCGCCACCTTCGGGTAGGCGTTGGTGGCGACGACGGCCACCAGCCCACGGCGGGCGAGGGCGTCGGCGTAGAAGCCGGCCGGTCCGAAGTGGTTGCTCGAGCGGATGGTCACCAGCCCGACCCCGGTGTCGACGGCTCGTTCGGCCGCGAGGTCGACGGCTCGCAACCCGGCCACCTGCCCGAGCCCGTCGCCGGCGTCGAGCACGACCGCGGCGGGCCGGTCGGCCACCACCTCGAGGGGCGCCGGGGTGCGGATCGTGCCGGCGACCAGGCGCTGTGTGAGGATGTCGACCCACACACAGCCCTGGGGATGGAGCCCCCGGCGCTCGGCCCAGCCGAGTACCCTCGCCACGTCGTCGGCCTCGGAAGCCTGGGTCCCAGCGGCGACGAGGAGATCGGCGACGAGCCGGTCGAGGAGGCGAAAGGACACCCGTGGCATCGGACGAGAATGACACACCCGCGACCCCCGCGCTGCTCCTGGGCGGCGCCGACAACCTGGTGGCCGCGGCTCGGCGCCTGGTCGCCGACGGCATCCAGGTCGTGACGGTGGCGGAGCCCTCGGCCCCAGGCCACCGGGTGCGCGGCGTGACGGCCCGGCCCCTGCCGGGTGAGGTGACCGAGGCCGCCCTGGTCGACTGGTTCGCCGAGCACGGCTCGGCGTGGGAGGGGGCGGTCCTGATCGCGCTCAGCGATCCTGCGATGCACTTCGTCGTCCACCATCACGACGACCTCCAGGCGCGCTTCGCACCGGCCACCCTCGACCCGGGGGTGATGGAGGCCGTGCTCGACAAGCAGCGGACCGTCGAGCTGGCCGAGCGGCACGGCATCCCGGCGCCCCGGCTGTGGCAGGTCGACGACCGCAGCGACATCGACCGGGTGCTCGACGAGGTCGTCTACCCCGTGGTCGCGAAGCCCCGCCACACCTACGAGCTGGTACGGCGGCGGGGCCGCAAGTACCTCTCGGCGTCCAACGCCACCCAGTTGCGCGCCCATGCCGAGGAGCTGCTCGACCTTCCCGGCGGGTTCATGGTGTCGGAGTTCATTCCCGGGCCCGACTCGCTCCTCAGCAGCTACAACGCCGTCGTCGCCGACGACGGCTCGACGATCGTCGAGTTCACCAAACGGGTCGAGCGTCGCTTCCCGGTCAACGAGGGACCCGGCACCCTCCACCAGATGGCGGACCTGCCGGCGACGGCCGAGCTGGGTCGACGCTTCTTCGAGGCACTCGGCGTGCGGGGGGTGGCCAATGTCGAGTTCAAGCTCGACA
Organism: Acidimicrobiales bacterium; assembly: GCA_052032035.1. Classification (GTDB taxonomy): domain Bacteria; phylum Actinomycetota; class Acidimicrobiia; order Acidimicrobiales; family SZUA-35; genus JAWSVN01. The sequence goes on from JBPEXC010000166.1 coordinate 18,656, forward strand.
CGCGCGACAACCAGCTGAAGGTGATCGAGTGCAACCACCGGATGACCGCGGCGCTGCCCCTCATCCATGCCGCCGGGATCCCCCTGGCGTCGATCGTCTACCGCCAGGCCCTCGGCCGGGTCGAGCCCCTCGACATCACACCGGACGAGTGCTGGTACTGGTACCCGTGGGGCGACCTGAAGGCGGTTCGCTCCACCGCCGGGTTCAGCCTGCTCGACTGGGTGAAGGTGGTGCCCAAGCGGCCCGTGATGCCCTTCTGGTCGCCGTCGGACCCGGGCCCGACCGCTGCCAACTCGCGCAACAAGATCGGCGGCATGGTGGCCCGCAAGATCGGCCGCTGAGCCGATCGTTCCGAGGCGCCGGCGCTCAGGTGTCGAGGGCGGCGGCCAACACCCGTTCGAAGACGGGGAACGGGTCGTCGGCGACGAGGGTGTGCCAGTGCAGCCCAGGGGTGGTGTTGACCTCGAGCACCGCTCGGAGGTCGTCGTCGCCGAGCACGAGGTCGACGCCCCCGACCCGGACGCCGAGCGCGGCGCAGGCGTCGACCGCGGCCCGCGACGCGTCGTCGGGCAGGGCCACCCGCCGGCTCTCGAGCTCCGAGCCGGTGTTGGAGCGGCCGGACACGGTGATCCGTTCGCCGAGCTGGAGCCGAGCCCCGGGCGAGCGTCCCTGCCGCCGGAGCTGGACCCGGTAGTCGGTGGTGCGCGGGATGAATCCGGTCGGACCGCCCTCGATGGTGGCCCGCCGCTCGTTCTCGGCCTCGACGAGCTGGTCGACGGTCCGCTTGCCGTCGCCCTGGACCCGGGCCGGCCGCCGCACGACGGCGTCGAGCACGACCCCGTCGACGACCAACGCTCGTGCAACCCGACCGTCGAGGGCGTGCTCGATCTCGACGCCGGGCGACAGCCGTCTCGCCTCCGCCAGCGCGGCCAGCAGGTCGCGCCGGGTGGTCGGGCCCACCGTGATCCCGGCCCCTGCACCGGTGTCGCTGTTCGGCTTGATCACCAACGACCCGGCGTCGGCCGGCCGCTCGACGAGCCGGCGGAGGGTCGCCCCGTCCGACGGGTGGACGGTCGCCACCGGGAGGCCGGCTGCGGCCAGCAGACGGCGGGCGACGCCTTTGTCGCCCGCCAGTTGCCAGGTGGCCACCGTGTCGAGGCCGACGGTCGCACCTCGCACGAGGAGTCGGCCGTCGAGCCGCAGGAAGCCGCCGCCGAGGTCGTCGAGATCGACCCCGAGGGTCGTCGCCGCAGCCCGCCAACCATCGAGGTGGAAGGCCGTCCGGTCGACACTGCGCGGGTAGCGCCGCCCGGCCTCGAGCCGTCGGCTGACGGAACGAGGCACGCCGCCCATCAGTGGACCGTCAACGCGACCGACGCATCGGTCAGCGCACCTCGCAGGCGTGGGCGGCGAGCATGTCGTCGACCCACTGGTTGGAGAACTCGCCGCGCTTGACGGCGGCCACGTAGTCGTCCTCCACCGCCATCCTGGCCTCGGCCCGTTCGAGGATGTCGTCGATCGACTCCTGGGGGACCACGACCACACCGTCGGAGCCCGCCATCACGAGGTCGCCGGCGTGGATGGTGACCCCGCCGCAGCTGATCGGGTAGTTGAGCTCGCCGGGGCCCCGGTGGAGGGGCCCGCGGGGGGTGACGCCCCGGGCGAAGACCGGCACGCCGGCCTCGCGCATGCCGTCGACGTCGCGGACGAGTCCGTCGACGATGAAGCCGGCGATCCCTCGGGCCCGGGCCTTGTTGGTCACCATGTCGCCGAGCACGGCGTTGGCGTCGCTGCCGGCGGTGTCGATCACCACGATGTCGCCGGGGCCCGCCGAGTCGAGTGACGCGTGGACCATCAGGTTGTCACCCGGGAAGACCTTGACCGTGCAGACCGTGCCCACCAGGAGCGGCTCGGTGTGTTCCACGATCGGGTGCAGGCCGCTCCGCAGGGTGTAGAGCCGGTTCATCAGGTCGGACACCAACGCGATGTCGAGCTGCCCGAACCGCTTCACGATGTCGGCGTCGACCCTCGGGAAGTCGTACCGCACCCGGAAGCCTGGTCCCGGGAGCAGTTCGCTGCTCTGTGGAATGCGCGTGCCCGCGGCTTCTTCAGCCGATTCCGCCATGTTGTTCCCTCCGCTGTGGACGGGCCGATCGGCCCGTGCTTCGCCACGCCAGTATGACGCACCGCGTGCCCGTTGGCCACCGTCGGAGGCGATCAGCCCACCGTCGGAGGTCGATCGGCCGGGTCGGGCAGGGGGCCGTCGAGGGGCGGCCCGCCGAGCAGATGCTGCACGCCGCCGACGACATCGAGGTCGCCGAACCGGTCGCCGAGCAGGGTCGACGGCAGTTGGGCGCGCCGGTCGTCGGTGCCGACGGGGCTCTTGTGGAGCAGTGCCGCGGCCACCCGGGGAGCGGCGGCCCGATCGGTCGCCGTGAGCAGCAGGGGGAGCGTCGCTGCGATCTCGGCCGCCCGCAGCGAGGTGGCCTCCGCCCGCAACACCGGATGTGGTCGGAGGTGGCGGTGGTCCCACGGGGCGGGGTCGAGGAGCCGGGGAACGGCCGCCTCGGGCACGGGAGGCTCGAGGGGACGGGTGGCCCAGGTGAGGGCGTCACGGATCGCCTCGTTGGTCGGTGGCGCGAGGCCCCGCAGCGGAGCGGTCGCTCGTGCCATGCGGACCAGTGCCGGGGTCGGGGTGTGGGCCGGGAGGCCGATCGCGCCCCAGAGCGCCGCCAGCTCGGCGATCAGCACGCCGAGCGGCTCGGTCTCGGCGCCGTCGGCCAGGTGGCGCAACACCGACTCGGCACCGCTCAACGATCGGGCCAAGGTCGCCCTCGCCGACGGTCGGAGCGCCCCGTAGGCCTCGGGCAGCCGATCGAGCTCGTCCGTCGAGAGTCGCGCCGGCAGCGTCGGGCCCACCCGGTGGTGCTCGACGAGCGCGGCGACGTCCGGGAAGCTCTCCGCCAACAGCTCGAGCTGGGTCGTGCGGATCGTGCCGACCAGCCGGATGCCCGACTCGGGGAGAC
>JBPEXC010000167.1:0-25121 GCA_052032035.1 Acidimicrobiales bacterium
CCGGTCGCCGGCGGGCCCGCCCCGAGCTCCCGGCCCCCGACCAGCCCCGGGTCCAGCGCACCTATCGGCCGCCCTCGAAGCCGTGGGATCGGCCGCTTCGCCGCCGGGTGCCCGCCCGGAAGACCCGCGACGGAGGCGACCAGGGCGGGTAGTCTCGGGCGGGTATGAACGCCAACGAGCTGCGCCGCGCCTTCGTCGAGTTCTTCACCGAACGCGACCACGTCCAGATCCCTTCGGCCAGTCTGATCCCTCACGACGCCACCCTGCTGTTCGTCAACGCGGGCATGGTGCCGTTCAAGCCCTACTTCGTGGGCGAGGAGAAGCCGCCGGCGCCCCGAGCCGTCAGCGTGCAGAAGTGCGTGCGGGCCGGCGGCAAGCACAACGACCTCGACGAGGTCGGTCGCACCGCCCGCCATCTCACCTTCTTCGAGATGCTCGGCAACTTCAGCTTCGGCGACTACTTCAAGGAGACGGCGATCCCCCAGGCGTGGGAGTTCTTCACCGAGGTGCTCGAGCTCGACCCGGAGCGCCTGTGGGTGACCGTCCACCTGAGCGACGACGAGGCCGAGGAGATCTGGGCCAACGACGTCGGCGTGCCCCGCGACCGCATCCAGCGCCTCGACGAGGACAACTGGTGGCGCATGGCCGACACCGGGCCCAACGGTCCGTGTTCGGAGATCTTCTGGGACAAGGGCCCCGAGTACGGACCCGACGGTGGCCCCGCCAACCCCGAGGCCGACGAGCGCTACGTCGAGATCTGGAACCTCGTGTTCATGCAGTTCGAGACCGACGAGTCGGGGGAGTCCAAGCCCCTGCCGAAGCCGTCGATCGACACCGGCGCCGGTCTCGAACGCATCCTCAGCGTGCTCCAGGGCAAGGACTCGGTCTTCGAGATCGACGAGATGGCCCGCCTGATCGCCGTGGCCTCGGAGGTGACCGGCCACGAGCTCGGCACCGACGACGACGGCGACCTCGCGCTCCGGGTGCTGGCCGAACACGCCCGCACCATGACGTTCCTGATCTCCGACGGCGTGTTCCCGTCCAATGAGGACCGCGGCTACGTGCTGCGGCGGATCATGCGCCGCGCCATCCGCTTCGCCTACCTGCTCGGCGTCACCGACCTCGTCACCCCGACCCTGGTCGACGCCGTGGTCGACATCATGGGCGCCGACTACCCCCAGCTCGTCTCGAGCCACGACCTGGTCCGCTCTGTCGTCGAGCGCGAGGAGACCCAGTTCCGTCGGACGCTCGCCAACGGCCTCAAGATCCTCGACGACAACCTGGCCGAGGTGGCCGAGGGCGGCGTCGTCGACGGCACGGTGGCGTTCCTTCTCCACGACACCTACGGCTTCCCCTACGAGGTGACCGAGGAGGTCGCGTCCGAGCGGGGGCTCACCGTCGACCGGGCCGGGTTCGACACCGAGATGGCCGCCCAGCGCGAGCGGGCCAAGGCCGGCCGCAAGGACGTGCGCCAGGCGGCCGACTTCGAGCTGGTCACCGCCCTCGCCGACGACCACGGGCTCACCGAGTTCGTGGGTCGCGAGGCCGAGACCGACGTCGAGGCCACCGTCCTCCTCGTCACCGGCCAGGGCACCGACACCGTGTCGGTCTTCCTCGACCGCACCCCCTTCTACGCCGAGTCGGGCGGTCAGATCGGCGACACGGGGACGATCACGACCGAGACCGGCACCGCCGAGGTGCTCGACACCGTCTACGCCATTCCCGGCGTGGTCCGCCACATCGTGAGGATCACCGGCGACGTCGTCCCCGGGTCGAGCGCCGTGGCGTCGATCGACGTCGAGCGACGCAATGCGATCCGGCGCAACCACACCGCCACCCACCTGCTGCACTGGGCGCTGCGCGAGGTGCTCGGCGACCACGTCCAGCAGCAGGGTTCCCACGTCGGCCCCGACCGGCTCCGCTTCGACTTCTCCCACTTCGAGCCGGTCACCGCTGAGCAGATCGCCGCCATCGAGGACCTCACCAACGCCCAGGTCCTGTCCAACGACGCCGCCGACCATCGGGAGATGACGAAGAACGAGGCCACCGAGATGGGGGCCATCGCCTTCTTCGGCGACAAGTACGGCGACCTCGTGCGGGTGCTCAGGGCCGGCCCGTCGCTCGAGTTCTGCGGTGGCATCCACGTGCGGGCCCTGGGCGACATCGGCCTGGTGAAGATCGTGAGCGAGGGTTCGATCGGCTCGAACCTGCGCCGCATCGAGGCGGTCACCGGCACCGGCGCCATCAACCTGCTCCGCTCCTCCGAGCAGACCGTCGACCAGATCGCCGACGCGGTCAACGTGCCCCGGGCCGAGGTGCTCGACGGCGTCTCCAAGCGGGTCGCCGAGCTCAAGGACCTCAAGGCCGAACTGGCCGATCTCAAGCGACAGGTCGCGGCCGCCAAGGCCGGCGAGCTGGCGTCGAGCGCGGTCGACGGCATCGTCATCGCCCGGGTCGACGGCGTGAGCCGCGACGACCTCAAGGAGATGGCGACCTCGCTGCGCGACCAGGGCGACGTCAAGGCCGTCGTGCTCGGCGGCGCCCCCGACGGCGGTGGCGCAGCGCTGATGTCGGCGGTCACCGCCGACAGCGGGCTCCACGCCGGCGAGCTGATCGCCGACGCCTCGAAGCTGATCAAGGGCGGTGGGGGCAAGGCCCCCGACTTCGCCATGGCCGGTGGCAAGGACCCCGAGGGGATCGACGCCGCGCTCGACGCTGCCCGCGCTGCTGCCGGGCTGGCCTGAGGGCGAGCTCCTGACCGATCGGACGACCACCCAGGCGTTCGCCTCCCGCCGCGCCATCGGCATCGACCTCGGGTCGAAGCGGATCGGCCTCGCCGTGTGCGACGCCGGCGGCCTGCTGGCCACCCCGTTCGAGACGGTCGATCGGGTCGGCGACGAGTCGGTCGAACACGGCCGAATCCTCGCCGTCGCGGTCGAGATCGATGCCGTGGCCCTGATCGTCGGCCTGCCGATCGATCTGGCCGGCGACGAGGGTCCGGCGGCCCGCAACGTCCGCAACGAGGTGCGACGGTTGACCAAGCGGGTGCGGCGCGCCGGGCTCGCCGACCGCCTCGCCGTCGCGGTCCAGGACGAGCGTCTGACCACCGCCGAGGCCCACCGCTCGCTCGACGACGCCGGTCATCGCGGCGATCGGCGCGACCTGATCGACCAGCTCGCTGCCGCCCGGATCCTCCAGGGATGGCTCGACGCCGGGTGCCCAGGGCTCGGGCCCGCCGATCGCTAGGATCTGCCCGTGCCCGTGTTCGATCAGGACGACGCAACCGCCGACCATCGCCCCGCCGGGGGATCCGATGTCGCCGCCGGCCTCCTCGAGGTCGACGAGCCCGTCGCGCTCGTCGACGACGCCGACCTCGGCTGGGACGACGACGACTACGTCACGATCCGGCCGGCCTGGTGGCGAGTGGGGCGCGGCCTGCTGATCCTCGCCGTGATCGCGTTCGGCATCTGGACCGCATACCAGGCCGGACGCGGCTGGTTCGACCGCCAGCTCGACCCCGAGGGCGAGCAGGGGGAGGCGATCACGGTGATCGTCGAGTCGGGGTCGACCACCTCCGACATCGCCCGACTCCTCGAGTCGCTCGACGTCATCCCCAACAGCACGTTCTTCCGGTACTACGTGCAGTGGACCGGTGAGCAGGAGTTCCAGGCCGGCGAGTACGAGATCCCGGTCAACTCCTCGGTCGACGAGGCGATCGCGGTGCTCGTCGAGGGCCCCAAGCCCCAGCAGTACGAGCGGTTCACGATCCGCGAGGGTCTGTGGATCGACGAGATCATCCCCGACATCGCGTCCCAGCTCGACAACGTCACCGAGGCCCAGCTGTGGGCGGCCCTCGACAGCGGCAGCATCCCGGCCCGCTACCGGCCCGACGGCGTCACCAGCTACGAGGGCTTGCTGTTCCCCGACACCTACGAGGTCAACGCCGAGGCGACCGCCGAGGAGGTCCTCCTCAAGATGGCCAACGAGTTCACCAGCGTCACCGGCGACCTCGGCTATGGCGGCGCCGACACCCTGATCGGCTACTCGGCCTACGACGTCGTGATCGTGGCCTCCCTGATCGAGGCCGAGACCCGCGTGCCCGAGGAACGCCCCCAGGTCGCCAGCGTGATCTACAACCGTCTCCGCGAACAGTGGCCGCTCGGCATCGACGCCACGTGCATCTACGGCGTCGGCGACCGCCGGGTGCAGCTGACCACCGAGATCCTGCAGGCCGAGGGCCCCTACAACTGCCGCAACGTCGTCGGCCTGCCGCCGACGCCGATCAACGCCCCGTCGGAGTCGTCGCTCGCCGCCGCCCTCAACCCGGCCGAGTCGACCTACATGTACTACGTGCTCACCGACCCCAACGGCACCCACACCTTCGCCACCACCGACGAGGAGTTCGCCGAGGCGAAGGCGATCTGCGTCGAGCTCGGTCTCGGCTGCGGTTGACGCTGCCGATGCCCGAGCAGCCCCCGGTCACCGGCGCCACCCGGCTCGCCGCCGTCATCGGCCACCCGGTCCGCCACTCGCTCTCGCCCACGCTCCACAACGCGGCCTTCGCCGCCGTCGGGCTCGACTGGCGCTACCTCGCGCTCGAGGTCGCCCCCGACCACGGCGCCCGGGCCGTCGAGGCGATGCGGACCCTCGGGATCGGCGGACTCTCGGTGACGATGCCCCACAAGGACGCCGTCGTCGCCGCCGTCGACCGCACCACCGCGGCCGTCGACGCCCTCGGCGCGGCGAACACGATCTTCTGGGACGGCGATCGGCTCGTGGCCGACAACACCGACGGCGACGGTCTGGTCAACTCGCTCGCCGACGAGGTCGGAGCCCGGCTCGGCGGCCTCCACGTCGCCGTCGTCGGCGCCGGTGGAGCGGCCCGGGCGATCATCGACGCCGTCGGCCGCCGAGGCGCCGAACGGATCTCGGTGATCAACCGCTCACCCGAGCGAGGCGCCCTCGCCGCAGCGGTCCACCCGGCCGCCTACCTCGCCGACCCGGCCGTGATCCGCTCGGCCGACGTCGTGATCAACGCCACCTCGGTGGGCATGGGCGCCCGCCCCGACGACGATCCCGCCTCGGTGCTCCCGTTCGACCCCGACCTGCTCGTCGACGACCACCTCGTCGCCGACATCGTCTACCAGCCCCTGGTCACGCCCCTGCTGGCCGCCGCCGAACAGGTCGGCTGCACCACGGTCGGCGGCGTCGGCATGCTGCTCCACCAGGCTGCCCTGCAGTTCGGGCGCTGGACCGGCGTCGACGCCCCCCTCGATGCCATGCGGGCCTCGGTCGCCCACCTCGTCGGCGAAAGCTGACCAGGTGCTCACGATCCGGGGACCGCTGCCGAAAGGAGCGGGACCACCGGACGAGGGAGGCACATCATGTTGCAGGGATCGCTCGAGGACTTCAGCCTCGACGAGGTGTTGGGCCTGGTGGCCAACACCAACAAGACCGGCGAGCTCCGGATCGACGGCGACCGTGGTGACGGTCGCCTCTGGCTCGACGCCGGCGCCCTGGTGGCCGGTTCGTGTTCAGCGGTGGCCGACCGCGGTGACGGCGACACCTCGATCGTCGACACGGTCTTCGAGCTGCTGCGGTTCCGGACCGGATCGTTCTCGTTCATCTCGGGCATCGAGCTCCCGAGCGAGGAACGCCACGCGGTCGACGAGGTGCTGCGGGCCGCCGCCGAACGGGTCGCCGAATGGACCTCGATCGCCGCCGTCGTGCCCTCGCTCGACCACACCGTCCGCCCCGCCCCCGAACTCGCCGACGACACCGTCACGCTGGATCGCGACGACTGGTCGACGCTGATCGCCATCGGTGAACAGGCCCGGATCGGTGCCGTGATCGAGCAGCTCTCCCTCGACGAGATGGCCGGCTCGCGGCGCCTGAAGGCGCTGGCCGAGCGGTCGCTGATCGAGATCACCGAACCGAGCCAGATCACCGAGCCGAGCCCGATCACCGAGCCGGCCCCGACCGCGGTCGCTGCCACCGTCGAGGCTGCGACCGAGGCCGATCCGGTCCCGGCCGCCCCGGCGGTGTCGCCGTTCACGGCGGCGGCCACCCCGGAGGCCACCCCCGTCGCCCTCACCCCGCCCACCCCCGGCGAGATCGAGGAGTTCGGCTCCAAGCTCGACGAGCCCTTCGACCCCGCCGCTCTCGTCGTCGAGAACCCGGCCGACCTGGTCGACTCGGGCGATGAGCACAGCCTCCTGATGCGGTACCTCAAGAGCGACTCCTGACGTGCTGCTCGCCCTCGTCCTCTTCGTCGTCGGCGTCATCCTCGGCCCCTGGCTCGGCATCGTCGCCGACCGGGCCGAACACCGGGAGCGCCCGGAACTCGACCACCGCTGTGCCCGCTGCCGAGCCTCGCTCGGCGGCGCCGCCGCGCTGATCCCGGTGCGGAGCTGGTTCCTCCGCTGTCCCGAGGACCCCACCCACCCGGCGTGGCGCTACCCGGTGATCGACCTCGGCGTCGGGCTGGCGTTCGCCGCCCTGGCCGTCCGCTTCGGTTGGAGCTGGCAGCTCGGCCCCTACGCCCTGTTCTTCGCCGCCCTCGTCGTCATGTCGGTCATCGACGCCGAGACCCACCTGCTGCTCAACGTGTTCACCTGGCCCACCGCTGCGGTCGGCCTGTTCCTCGTGCTGTTCCTCAGCGGGCCCAACGGCCACGACGACGGCATCTGGTCCGCCATCGCCGGTGGCGCCTTCTTCGGTGGGCTGCTGATGGTGATGCACCTGGTCTACCCGCCCGGTCTCGGTCGCGGTGACGTCAAGATGGCGCTCTCGCTCGGACTGTTCCTCGGCTGGCTCGGCACCTCGCCCTTCGAGGCGATCGCCCTGTCGGTCTGGGCCCTGATGCTCGCCTCGCTGGGCACGGCCGCCTTCGGCATCGGCCGACGCGTCCTCCAGGGCGTGAAGGCCGAGGTCCCGATGGGGCCGGCCCTCGCCGCCGGCACCGCCGTGGTGGTGCTCGCCCCCGGCGTCTTCGTCGGCACGCTCTAGCCTTGGTCGGGTGCCCGACCTGATCACCGAACCGGTCCCGCTGCCCGACGGCCGCTCCTACCCCGTGCTCGTGGGCGACGGCGCCCGGCACGAGCTGGCCTCGCTCATCCCTGCCGGCGTGCGACGCGTCGCCGTCGTCACCCAGGAGGGCATCGGCGTCGACGTCGACCCCGGCGTGGAGCATCGCGTCTTCCACGTGCCCGACGGCGAAGCCGCCAAGCGACTCTCGGTCGTCGAGGATCTCGCCCGGCAGTTCGCGGCGTGGGGACTCACCCGCAACGACGCCGTCGTCGCCGTGGGCGGGGGAGTGGTCACCGACCTCGGCGGTTTCGTCGCCGCCTCGTATCACCGCGGGATCCGGGTGGTGCACGTCGCCACGTCGCTCCTGGCCCAGATCGACGCCGCGATCGGCGGCAAGTGCGGCGTCAACCTGCCCGAGGGCAAGAACCTCGTCGGCGCGTTCTGGCAGCCGAGCGGCGTGATCTGCGACACCGAGGTGCTGGCCACCCTTCCGCGCGGCGAGTACCTCGCCGGCATGGGGGAGCTGGCGAAGTACCACTTCCTCGGCGGCGGCCGCCTCGACGAACTGCCCCTCGACCGGCGGGTGGCGGCCTGCGTGCGGATCAAGGCCGACGTCGTCGCCGCCGACGAGCGCGAGGGCGGGCTGCGGGCGATCCTCAACTACGGCCACACCCTCGGCCACGCCCTCGAGACCGCCACGGTCGACGCCGAGGGCGCCTACACGATCCGCCACGGTGAGGCGGTGGCGAAGGGGCTCCTCTACGCCGCCGAACTCGGCCGAGCGCTCGGTCGGATCGGCGACGACCGGGTGGAGGAGCACTACCGGGTGCTCGCCGCCTACGAACTCGACCCCCGCCTGCCCGAGGGGCTCGACCTCGACGAGATCGTCGACCTGTTCAGCCGCGACAAGAAGGCGCTCGACGGCATCACCTTCGTGCTCGACGGCCCGAACGGCGTCGAGCCGGTCCAGATCGACGACCGAGCCCTGCTCCGGGCCACCCTCGACCTGGTGCCGTGATCGATCTCACCTCGCCGCTGCCGCCCCTCGACCGGGCAGCCCGGATCGACCGGGTGCGTGCCCTGCTCACCGACCGCGGGCTCGACGCACTGTGGGTGACGACCCCGGTGAACGTGCGCTGGCTCACCGGCTTCGTGGCCTCCAACGCCGCCGTGCTCATCACGCTCGACGACCTCGTCGTCGCCAGCGACGACCGCTACCGCACCCAGCTCGCCGCCGACCTCGACCGCTTCGCCCTCGCCGACCTGGTCACCCCGGTCCTCGCCCCGAGCTTCGAACCCGCCTTCGCCGGGCTCGACGGCACCACGATCGGGGTGGAGGCCGACCACCTCACGATGGTCGACCGGGCCCGCCTCGACGACTGGGTGACCGCCGACATCGAACCGACCAGCGGCGTCGTCGCCGACCTGCGGCGGGTGAAGGAACCGGCCGAGATCGCCCGGCTCGAGCGGGCCGCCGCGATCGCCGACGTCGCCCTCGCCGAGCTCCACGCCTCCGTCTCGGTCGGTGACAGCGAACGCGACCTGGCCCGACGGATCGAACACCACATGCTCGACCTCGGGGCCGAGGACCGCAGCTACGAGACGATCGTGGCCACCGGCCCCAACGCCGCCCTGCCCCACGCCCGCCCCGGCGAACGGGCGCTCGAGGCCGGCGACCTGCTGCTGATCGACGTCGGCGCCAAGGTCGACGGCTACGGCTCGGACATGACCCGCACCGTCGTCGTCGGCGCCGAGCCGACCGCCGAGCAGGAGCGATGGTGGCACGCCGTGCTCGAGGCCCAGGCCGCCGGCGTCGCCCTCGTCGCCGCCGGTGTCGACGTCCTCGCCATCGACCAGCGATGTCGCGAGGTGCTCGCCGACCACGACCTCGACGAGGCGTTCATCCACGGCACCGGACACGGCATCGGCCTGGAGATCCACGAGCAGCCCATCGTGTCGCCCCGCTCGGTCGGTATCCTGCCCGCCGGTCTCGTGGTGACCGTCGAACCCGGCGTCTACCTCCCCGGACTGGGTGGTGTGCGCATCGAGGACTCGGTGGTCGTCACCGACGAGGGGTGTCGACCGATCACCCACAGTCCCAAGACGATCACCCTGCCGGCGTGAGTCGGCCCCACCCACCCGTCTGAGAACGGAGCTCCCATGGCCACCATCAGCACCAACGACTTCAAGAACGGCATGACGCTCGACCTCGACGGCGACCTCATGCAGGTCCAGGCGTTCCAGCACGTGAAGCCGGGCAAGGGTGGCGCCTTCGTGCGCTCCACGCTCAAGAACGTGCGCAGTGGCGCCGTGATCGATCGAACCTTCCGCGCCGGCGAGAAGGTCGAGCGGGCCTTCATCGAGAAGGGCGACTACCAGTACCTCTACCGCGAGGGCACCGACTTCGTGGTGATGGACAACGAGACCTACGAGCAGGGCAACGTCACCGAGGCGGCGATGGGCGACGCCGCCAACTACATCATCGAGGGCTCGACCGTCACCCTCCTCAAGTACGGCACCGAGGTGATCGGCACCGACCTCCCGGCGAGCGTCGAGCTCGACATCACCGAGACCGAGCCCGGTGTGCAGGGCGACCGTGTCTCCGGCGCCCGCAAGCCCGCAACCCTGGAGACCGGCCTGGTCATCCAGGTGCCGCTCTTCGTCGAGACGGGCGACCGGGTCAAGGTCGACACCCGCTCCGGCGAGTACATCACCCGCGCCTGAGCCGAGCGACCGTGAGCACCGACCCCGTCCTGCGCGGCACCGGCCGCCGCGAAGCGCGAGAACGCGCCGTCGAACTCGGCTACGAGGCCCTCCAGCGAGATCTCGGCGTCGACGCCCTGCTCGACACCCTCACCCTGCCGCCCGACGACTACACCGTCGAACTCCTGCGCTGGGCCGAGGCCGAGCGCAGCGCCAGCGACGCCCGCATCCAGGCGAAGGCCACCGGCTGGACCCTCGAGCGCATGCCCCGCCTCGATCTGCTGATCATGCGCCTCGCCGTCGCCGAGCTGGTGCGGGGCGAGACGCCCCGCGGGGTGGTCCTCGCGGAGGCGACCGAACTGGCGTCGCGGTACTCGACCGAGTCGTCGGGCCGCTTCGTCAACGGCGTGCTCTCGGCGATCGCCCGCGATCTCGAGGACGAAACGGGCTGAAGCGGGCTGGGACATCGGACGGTCCCGAGCAACCATGAGGATTCGGTCGAAGAAATCCGTCAAGGATTTTCTCGACGGGGACGACAACGTCTGCGATGTTGCGTTCACCCTCCGCCACCCGAACCGCCGTCGGCCGCTCCCGTCGCCTGCTGGCCGCCGGTGCTGCGCTGGTGGCCGCCGCCGGCCTCGCCGCCGTCCCCAGCGCTCCGGTCTCCGCTGCGCTCCCGACATCGGCAACGGCGTCGTACCAGGCCAACGCCTCGAACGGTGCCTGGATCGACACGTGGGACCGCTCGGCGGTCGTCGCCGCCTACGACGCCGAGTACTCCAAGACCACGCCGGCGATGAACTGGACCGGCAACCGCTCGTCGTGCACGCCGGGCACGACCTCGGCCGCCTTCCGCAACGCCACGATCGCCCGGGTCAACTACTTCCGGGCGATGGCGGGCGTGCCCGCCACCGTGGTGGAGAACGCTGGGCTCAGCGCCAACGCCCAGGCGTCGGCGCTGATGATGAGCGTGACCGGACGCCTCGACCATCATCCCGCCCAGTCGGTCTTCGACTGCTGGACCCAGACCGGCTACAACGCCGCCGGGAGCTCCAACCTCCACCTCGGCCGCTCCGGCCCGGCGGCGATCACCGACTACATCCACGACTTCGGCGCCAACAACCGCAGCGTCGGTCACCGCAACTGGATCCTCCACCCGCCGCTGGCCCAGGTCGGCACCGGCGACATCCCCTCGACCGGGGGCTGGTCGTCCAACTCGCTGTGGGTGATGGAGGGAGCCTTCGCCGCCAACCCGGCGATCCGCCAGAGCGAGGGCTGGGTGGCCTGGCCCAACGAGGGCTACGTCCCCGGCGACCTCGTGTTCGACCGCTGGTCGCTCAGCCTCGACCAGGGCGACTTCACCAACGCCACCGTCACCGTGCGTCGGGACGGTCAGAGTCTCCCGGTCACCCTCGAGCACCGCAGCGACAGCGCCTACGTCAACTACGCCCCCAACCCGTCGGTCGTGTGGACCGTCGCCGGCGTCGACACCCAGCCGGCGGTCGACACCGCCTACGACGTGACCGTCAGCGGTGTCCGCCTGGGTGGATCGGCTCGCACGTTCTCCTACACCGTCGTCGTCCTCGGCGAGCAGCCGTCGCTGTCGAGCGGCCAGGTCGCCGATCTCGAGGCCTTCGTCGACCGGGCCCACCGCGACTTCCTCGGTCGCTCGGCGACGTCGACCGAACTCGCCCAGGGCGTCAGCCGCCTGTCGAACGGCACGAGCCGCTACACCTACGTGCTCGAGCTCGCCTCGAGCGCCGAGTGGACCGCCAAGGTCGTCGACGATCTCTACGACGACACCCTCGGGCGCAGCGCCGACGCCGGGGGCCGGGCCTACTGGGTGAGCCGGCTCCAGCAGGGCATGTCGGTCGCCGAGGTGGCCGCCGCCTTCTACGGCAGCCCCGAGTACGTCGCCAACGAGGGCGGCGAGTTCGAGGCCTGGCTGATCGACCTCTACGCCGAACTCCTCGACCGGTCGCCCGACCGTGGCGGCATCGCCTTCTGGGTCGACGAGGCCGAGGTCCGGGGCTCGAGCAGCGTCGCCTTCCGCTTCTACCAGTCGAAGGAGTCGCGCGAGACCCGGGTGATCCGGCTCTACCAGACCTTCCTCGGCCGCAACCCCGACCCCGGCGGCCTCGAGTTCTGGTCCGAGCGGCTCGGCGACGGCAATGACCTGGCCCTTGCCGCCGAGCTCGCCTCGTCGGACGAGTACTTCGCCAACAGCTGACCGGAATTTCGCTCCTCGCCGAACTTCTCCACGGGCCGGAACGTCCGATAGGGGGAAGACGGCCAATTCGAGTCGCTGTCACCAGTGCGTCGCCCTCGGCTGCCACACTCGTGGCCGGGCGACGTGCGGCGACGGCGACACAGAGGGAAACAGATGAGCGAACACCACGAACCCCCGCAGCGACCGGCGCCCCCGTCGCGCCCCGGCGCCCAGCCTCCGACCCCTCCTCCTGCGGCCCCGACCCCGCCGCCCGCAGCGCCCACGCCGCCGCCTGCGGCCCCGACCCCTCCGCCCGCAGCGCCCACGCCGCCGCCTGCGGCGCCGACCCCGCCCCCTGCGGCGACCCCGCCTCCTGCGCCGACTCCGCCACCGGCGGCCCCCACGCAGCACTTCGCCGTCTCGCAGCCGCCGACCGTGGCGCCGGGCGCGCCGGCCCCCGGCATGCCGCCCGTCTCGCCCCCCGGTGGCGCGACGCCTCCCGGCGGGATGCCGCCGGGCTACGGCGCAGCAGACTTCGGCACCGGCGCCCAGCCCTCGAGCGGGGGTAAGGGCAAGGGCCCGCTCCTCGCCCTGATCGGCGTGCTCGTCGCCGCCGTGGTCGGCATCGGTGGCTACCTCGCCCTGTCCGGTGGTGACGACGACGAGGCGTCTCCCGAGACCACGATCGAGTCGTCGGAGACGACGGCGACGACGGCCGCCGAACCGACCGAGACGACGGCGGTCGAGCCGGTCGTCACCGGCCCCACCACCAACGACGAGGCAGCCGCTCGGGTGGTGCAGATCTTCCCGGCCATCGACGGCTCGCCCGTCTGTCAGGGCTCGGGCACCATCGTGTCGAGCGACGGGCTGATCCTGACCAACGCCCACGTGGTCACCCGCGACGACTTCTGCCCCTACAACCAGCTCCTGGTGGCGATCACCACCTCGACCGATCAGCCGCCGGAGATCCGCTACCAGGCCGAGATCTACGCTTTCGACCCCGCCCTCGACCTCGCGGTGATCGGGATCGCCTCCGACCTCACCGGGGCGCCGGTGACCGTCGACGACCTGCCGACGATGCCGATCGGTGACTCGGACCAGGTCGGGCTCGGCGACACGATCGAGATCCTCGGCTACCCCTTCACCGGCGGCGACACCATCACCTTCACCTCCGGCTCGGTCTCCGGCTTCACCGCCGAGGCCGGCATCGCGGATCGCGCCTTCATCAAGACCGACTCGGTCATCTCCGGCGGCAACTCCGGCGGTCTGGCGATGAACGCCGACTTCGAGATCATCGGCGTGCCGACCCAGGCCTCCGGCGGCGCCGGTCTCGAGGTCGCCGACTGTCGCGTGGTCACCGACACCAACGGTGACGGCTTCATCGACGCCAACGACACCTGCATCCCGATCGGCGGGTTCCTCAACGGCATCCGGCCGGTCAACCTGGCCCTTCCCCTCATCGAGCAGGCCGAGGCCCGCTCGCCGATGGGCTTCGAGATGGTCGAGGAGGAGGAGGCGCCCGTCGGCGTCGAGTCGCTCGGCTTCTTCTTCGATGTGCGGATGTCGAGCGCCATCGGCGAGGACAACTACCCGGTCGACAACGTGAAGTACCTCCCGTCGGGCACCACCGAGGTGTGCGCCGGCTTCGCCTACGAGGACATGTCGCCCTACGACACCTGGGACGCCGTGTGGACCGTCGACGGAGAACTCGTCGAGGAGTACTCGATCTTCGACTCGGAGTGGATCGGCGAGGCGACCGGCGACGACTGGTGGGTGTGCGCCTACAGCGACGTGGCCGGCCTGCCGGACGGGGTCTACGAACTCGCCCTGCTCGTCGGCGGCGAGTTCCGGGCCTCGGAGACCGTCCACATCGGCGACCAGTTCGTGCCCGCCCAGGTCACCGTGATCAACGCCGTCGGCGTCGACGTCTGCTATCTGCGGCTGTCGCCTTCGTCGGCCGGCTACTGGGGGCCCGACGAGCTCGGCGCCACCGAGCTGTTCGAGAACGGCGGCTCGCGGGTCTACGACCTGCCGCCGGGGGAGTGGGACGTGCTCGCCCAGGACTGCGATGGCAACACCCTGGCCGAGATCTACGCCATCCCCGTGCAGACCGGCACCGTCATCGAGGTCACACCGCTGTAATTCCGGTGGCAAGGCGCCGTCGCGCCGCGTAGGCTCGTTCCTGGCAGAAGATTCCGTGAAGTGGGTCCCGTGAGGCCCACACGGACCCAGGAGGAACGTTCTTGGCTGAACGCGAACGACGACGCACGCCCCCGTACGGGGGCGTTTTTGTTGCCCGCAACGTGGTCCTCGACCGCGATGCCGTCGCCCGGGCGGTGCGGCGCATGGCGCACGAGGTGATCGAGCGGAACGAAGGGCTCGACGACGTCGTGCTCGTCGGTCTGCAGACCGGCGGGGTGCCCTTCGCCGAGGCGATCGCCGTGGCGCTCCACGAGATCGAGGAGATCGAGGTGCCGGTCGGGCGGCTCGACGTCGCCTTCTATCGTGACGACATCAACCTGCGCCCCGTGCTCCCCGAGGCCGTCACCGACATCCCCTTCGACATCGACCGGAAGACCGTCGTCCTCGTCGACGACGTCCTCTTCACCGGTCGGACCATCCGGGCCGCCCTCGACGCCCTGATCGACCAGGGGCGGCCTCGCGCGGTCCAGCTGGCCGTCATGGTCGACCGTGGCCACCGCGAGCTGCCGATCCGGCCCGACTACGTCGGCAAGAACCTCCCGACCCGTCGGGTCGAGGTCGTCAACGCCACCATCGAGGGCGTCGAGCTCGGGGAGATGGATCGGACGTGAAGCACCTGCTGACCATCGACGACCTCGATCGCGACGACCTGGTCGAGCTGCTCGACCTCGCCGAGCAGTTCGACACCGTGCAACAGCGACAGGTCCGCAAGGTGCCGGCCTTGCGCGGTCGCACCGTCGTGCTCGCCTTCTTCGAGGACTCGACCCGCACCCGCACCAGTTTCGATCTCGCCGCCCGACGGCTGTCGGCCGACGTGGTGAACTTCGCGGCGGGCTCCTCGTCGCTCAAGAAGGGCGAGTCGCTGCGCGACACGATCGAGACGATCACCGCGATGGGCGTCGACGGCATCGTGGTCCGCCACGGATCGTCGGGGGCGCCGCTGCAGATCAGCCGGTGGACCGACGCCAGCGTCGTCAACGCCGGCGACGGCTGGCACCAGCACCCCACCCAGGCCCTGCTCGACAGCTTCACGCTGCGCCGCCGCCTCGGCGACCTCGAGGGCCGCAAGATCGTGCTCTGCGGCGACATCCTCCACTCGCGGGTGGCCCGCAGCGACATCGCCGCGTTCGCCACCCTCGGCGCCCAGGTCACCGTCTGTGCACCCGCCACGATGCTGCCCCCGACGATCCACCGCTGGCCGGTGACCGTCGAGCGCTCGCTCGACCGGGCCCTCGACGGTGCCGACGCCGCCTACTTCCTGCGGATCCAGCTCGAGCGGCAGGGGGGCAACCTCGTCCCGAGCCTGCGGGAGTACCGCAGCGTCTACGGGCTGACCGTCGAGCGAGCCGCCCGGCTGGCCGACGACGCCGTCATCATGCACCCCGGCCCGATGAACCGGGGCGTCGAGATCGACCCCGAGGTCGCCGACGACCCCCGCTCGGCGGTGATCGACCAGGTCGCCAACGGCGTGGCCGTCCGCATGGCGGTGCTCTTCCGCACCCTCGGACCCGGCCGCTTCGACGGTGCCGGCGACGACACCGGCCCCGGCGACGACACCGGCCCCGGCGACGACACCGGAGCGGCCGACGCCACCCCATCCCCCGATTCAACCCTCGAGGAGCTCACGACATGACCGATCTCGTCCTCAAAGGCGGCCGCATCATCGACCAGGACGGTGAACGATCGGGCGACGTGGCCATCACCGACGGCGTGATCACCGAGGTCGGACCCGACCTCGCCGGCGACCGGGTGCTCGACTGCACCGGTTGCGTGATCGTGCCGGGCTTCGTCGACCTCCACGTCCACCTCCGCCAGCCCGGCAACGAGGCTGCCGAGACCATCGAGTCGGGCAGCCGTTCGGCCGCCCTCGGTGGGTTCACCGCCGTGGTGGCGATGCCCAACACCGACCCCTGCACCGACTCCGCCAGCGTCGTCAACGACGTGCTGGCCTGGGGCGCCGACGCCCTCTGCGAGATCAAGCCGTCAGCGGCGATCACGATCGGCCGCGAGGGCCACGAGCTCAGCCCGATGGCCGAACTGGTCGGCCTCGGGGTCCGCATGTTCACCGACGACGGCACCGGGGTGCAGGACGACAGCGTGATGCGGAGGGCTCTGGAGTACGCCGGCGGGCTCGAGACCGACGACGGCGTGCCGCTCGTGTTGTCGCAGCACTGCGAGGTCACCGCGCTCAGCCAGGGCGGCGTGATGCACGAGGGCGAGTGGAGCGATCGGCTCGGGCTCGGCGGCCAGCCGGCCGAGGCCGAGGAGCTGATGGTGATGCGCGACATCGCCCTGGCCCGGCTCACCGGTGTCCGGGTCCACTTCCAGCACCTGTCGACCGCGGGGAGCGTCGGGATGGTCCGCGCCGCCAAGGCGGCCGGCCTGCCGGTGTCGGCGGAGGCCACCCCGCACCACTTCAGCCTCACCGACGCCTGCTGCGCCGACTACGACGCCACCTTCAAGGTGCACCCGCCGCTGCGCACCGACGCCGACGTCGTCGCCGTGCGCGAGGGACTGCGCGACGGGACGATCGATGCGATCGCCACCGATCACGCCCCCCACACGCCCGACTCGAAGGAACTGCCCTTCGACCAGGCACCCCCCGGCATGCTCGGCCTCGAGACGGCCATGGCCCTCGCCATGGCCGAACTCGATCTGAGCCTGGCCGATCTGCTGCCGCTGTTGTCGTGGCAGCCCGCCGCCATCGCCGGCCTCGCCGACCGTCACGGGCGCCCCGTGGCCAAGGGCAACCCGGCCAACCTGGCGGTCGTCGACCCCGAGCACACCTGGACCGTGAGTGGCGAGGCGATGGCCAGCCGCTCGCGGAACACCCCCTTCGAAGGACGGACCTTGACCGGACGCGTACGCCACACCATCCACGACGGCGAGGCCGTCGTCGTCGACTTCCAGGCCACCCGATGAGCGCCGCCGGGACCCCCCGCGCCGCGGCTCTCGTGTTGGCCGACGGCTCCACGTTCGAGGGCGAGGCGATCGGCGCCACCCCCGCCGGCGGCATCGCCACCGGCGAGGTCGTGTTCAACACCGCGCTCAGCGGCTACCAGGAGGTGCTGACCGACCCGTCGTACGCGGGCCAGATCATCACCTTCACCTACCCGCACATCGGCAACTACGGCACGACGGCCGCCGACGACGAGAGCCGGGCCGCGTTCGCCCGCGGCGTGATCGTGCGCGACCTCGCCCGCCGCCACTCCAACTGGCGGGCAGAGAGCGACCTCGACGCCTTCCTGAAGGCCAAGGGCCTCGCCGGCATCGCCGCGATCGACACCCGCCGCCTCACCCGCATCCTGCGCGACGCCGGCGCGATGGGTGGCGCCTTCGGCCCGATCGAGGGCGACGGCGCCACCGACGTGGCCGCCCTCACCGCGGCGGCCGCCGCCGAGCCCGGCACCGACGGGGTCGACCTGGTGAGCCAGGTCACCACTCCGGAGGCCTACCGGGTCGGCCTCGAGCCGGGCACCGGCAAGCACGTCGTGGCCTACGACCTCGGCGTGAAGCGGGCGATCCTCGACCAGCTCGGCAAGTTCGCCACCGTCGACGTCGTGCCGGCCTCCACCCCGGCCGCCGAGGTCCTGGCCATGAACCCCGACGGGGTGTTCCTGTCCAACGGGCCCGGCGACCCCGAGATGCTCGGCGACACGATCGACGCGATCCGTGACCTGGTCGGCCAGGTTCCCATGTTCGGCATCTGCCTCGGCCACCAGGCCCTCGCCCTCGCCCTCGGCGGCACGACCGAGAAGCTGCCGTTCGGCCACCACGGCTCGAACCATCCGGTGCGCGACGAGACGACCGGCAAGGTCGAGATCACCGCCCAGAACCACAACTTCGCGGTGGTCGCCGACTCCGTGGCCCACGTCGCCGACGTCACCCACGTCAACCTCAACGACGGGGTCTGCCAGGGCATGGCGCTGCGCGACGAGAAGGTGTTCAGCGTGCAGCACCACCCCGAGGCCAGCCCCGGCCCCCACGATTCCGCCTACCTCTTCGACCGCTTCAACGCCCTCATGGAGGGCGACACCGAGAACGGAGCCGCCTGATGCCCCGCCGCGACGACATCGAATCGATCCTGATCATCGGCGCCGGACCCATCGTCATCGGCCAGGCCTGTGAGTTCGACTACTCGGGCACCCAGGCGTGCAAGGTGCTGCGCGAGGACGGCTACCGCGTGATCCTCGCCAACTCGAACCCGGCGACGATCATGACCGACCCCGACTTCGCCGACGCCACCTACGTCGAGCCCCTCGACCGTCAGGTCCTCGCCCGCATCATCGAGACCGAGAAGCCCGACGCCCTCCTGCCCACCCTCGGCGGCCAGACCGCCCTCAACCTGGCGATGGAGCTGGTGGAGGACGGGGTGCTCGAGCGCAACGGCGTCGAGCTGATCGGCGCGTCGGCCGAGGCCATCGAGACCGCCGAGGACCGCGAGCGCTTCAAGGAGGCGATGATCGAGGTGGGCATGGAGGTGCCCCGCAGCGACGTCGCCCACACGATGGAGGAGTCGCGCGAGGTCATCCAGCGCATCGGTCTCCCCGTCGTCATCCGGCCCGCCTACATCCTGGGCGGCCGGGGCACCGGCATCGCCTCGACGATGGAGGAGTTCGAACACGTGGCCGCCAACGGCCTCGCCGCCAGCCCGATCAGCGAGATCCTGATCGAGGAGTCGATCGCGGGCTGGAAGGAGTTCGAGCTCGAGGTCATGCGTGACCACGCCGACAACCAGGTGATCATCTGCTCGATCGAGAACCTCGATCCGATGGGCACCCACACCGGCGACTCGATCACGGTGGCGCCGATCCAGACGCTGTCGGACAAGGAGTACCAGGAGATGCGCGACGACGCGTTCGCGTGTCTGCGTCGCGTCGGCGTCGAGACCGGCGGCTCCAACGTCCAGTTCGCCGTCGAGCCCGAGACCGGCCGCCGGGTGATCATCGAGATGAACCCCCGGGTCAGCCGGTCCTCGGCCCTGGCCTCGAAGGCGACCGGCTTCCCGATCGCCAAGATCGCGGCCAAGTTGGCCGTCGGCTACTCGCTCGACGAGATCCCCAACGACATCACCGAGAAGACCCCGGCCAGCTTCGAGCCGACGATCGACTACGTCGTCACGAAGATCCCCCGCTGGGCCTTCGAGAAGTTCCCCGGCACCTCCGGCAGGCTCGGCACCTCGATGCAGTCGGTCGGCGAGGTGATGGCGATCGGCCGCACCTTCCCCGAGAGCGTCCAGAAGGCGTGCCGCTCCCTCGAGCAGGGCCACGTCGGCCTCGACGCCGGCGGCCGCTGGGACGACCTGAGCGACGACGAGCTGCTGGCCGCCACGGCGATCTCCACCCCCGACCGCCTGTTCCAGGTGGCCGCCGCCCTCGGTCGCGGCCTCACGGTCGAGCAGGTCCACGACGCCTCGAAGATCGACCCGTGGTTCCTCGACCAGCTGTCGATCGTCACCGAGGAGCGGGCCGCCCTCGCCGAGGTCGCCCTCCAGGGGCGCGGCCTCGCCGACCTCAGCCGGGCCGAGTGGCGTCGAGCCAAGCAGCTCGGCTTCTCCGACGCCCAGGTCGCCGAGGTGTTCGGCGCCGCCGAGGCCGACGCTCGCGCCGCGCGCATCGCCCACGGGGTGATCCCGACCTACAAGACGGTCGACACCTGTGCCGCCGAGTTCGAGGCGACGACGCCCTACCACTACTCGACCTACGAGGACGAGAACGAGGTGAGCGAAAGCGACCGCGACAAGATCGTGATCCTCGGCTCCGGGCCCAACCGCATCGGCCAGGGCATCGAGTTCGACTACTGCTGCGTGCACGCCAGCTTCGCCCTGCGCGACGCCGGCTTCGAGACGATCATGGTCAACTGCAACCCCGAGACCGTCTCGACCGACTACGACACCTCGGACCGTCTCTACTTCGAGCCGCTCACCTACGAGGACGTGATGAACATCGTCGAGGCGGAGCGGCCGGTCGGCATCATCGTGAGCCTCGGCGGACAGACGCCCCTGAAGCTTGCCGACGCCCTGCCGCCCGAGCTCGTGCTCGGCACCAGCCCGGCGTCGATCGACGCCGCGGAGGATCGCGACCACTGGGCGTCGGTGTGCGCCCGTCTCGACATCCCCCAGCCGGCCGGCGGCACCGCCTCGACGGTGGCCGAAGCCGAGGCGGTCGCCGACCGCATCGGCTTCCCCGCCCTGGTCCGTCCCAGCTACGTGCTCGGCGGCCGGGCGATGGAGATCGTCTACGACACCGACGGCCTGATCGCCGCCATGCAGGCGATGGCCGCCGACGGCTCGCTCGGGCGGGAGGGCGGCCTGTCGGCCGAGCGCCCCGTCCTGGTCGACCGGTTCCTCGAGGACGCCACCGAGGTCGACGTCGACGCCCTGCGCGACGCCACCGGCGCCGCGATCATCGGCGGCGTGATGGAACACGTCGAGGAGGCCGGCGTCCACTCCGGCGACTCGGCGTGCGTCCTGCCGCCGCCGAACCTGACGGCCGAGGTGATCCGGGTGATCGAGGGCTACACCCGTCAGATCGCCGAGGAGCTGGAGGTCGTCGGGCTGATCAACGTGCAGTATGCGGTCAAGGACGGCCAGGTGTTCGTGATCGAGGCCAACCCTCGGGCGTCTCGCACCGTGCCCTTCGTGGCCAAGGCCACCGGCCGCCCCCTCGCCAAGCTGGCGTCGCGGGTGATGGCCGGTGCCACCCTCGCCGACCTCGCGACCGAGGGCCTGTTGCCCACCCGCGACGGCGAGGTCCCGGGCTGGGCGCCCGACGGCATCTGGGCGGTGAAGGAGGCGGTGCTGCCCTTCAACCGCTTCCCGGAGTCCGACGCCCTGCTCGGGCCGGAGATGCGCTCGACCGGCGAGGTGATGGGGATCGACGTGACCCCCGGCCTGGCCTTCGTGAAGAGCCAGCTGGCCGCCGGACAGAAGCTCGAACCGGGTGGCACGGTGTTCCTGTCGCTCGCCGACCGGGACAAGCCGGCCGGTATGGAGGTGGCCGGCCTGTTGGCCGAGCTCGGGTTCAGCTTCGCCGCCACCGGCGGCACCGCCGCCGCCCTGCGCGACGCCGGGCTCCAGGTGGCCCGCGAGGTCACCAAGATCGTCGACGGGGAGAACACCGACGCCGTCACCGCCCTCACCCTCATCGAGTCGGGCGAGGTGTCGTTGGTGATCAACACCCCGCGGGGTCGTGGTGCCCGAGCCGACGGCGCCTACATCCGCACCGCGGCCGCCCAGACCGGGGTGGCGCTGATCACCACGGTGGCGGCCGCGCGGGCGGTCGCTCGCGGGCTGTCGGACTGGCAGGACGCCCCCCTCGAGGTGCGTTCGCTCCAGTCGGTGCACGCCACCTACACCCCGGCGTCGGGCATCTGATGGCCGTCGACCTCACCACGACCGTCGGGTCGGTCGACCTGCGATCGCCGATCTGCACGGCCGCCGGCACCGCCGGCCACGGCGCCGAACTCGGTGCCTACGTCGACCTCGCGTCGCTCGGCGCGGTCGTGGTGAAGTCGCTCGCCGCCTTCGCGTGGGACGGCAACCCGGCGGTGCGGGTCCACCAGACGCCGTCGGGCATGATCAACTCGGTCGGGCTGCAGGGGCCGGGCGTCGAGGCGTGGCTGGCCCACGACCTGCCCGAGCTCGAGGCCGAGGGCGCCACCGTCGTCGCCTCGATCTGGGGGCGATCGGTCGACGACTACGCCGCGGCCGCCGAGCAGCTGGCCGCCGCCGGACCGTCGGTGGTGGCGGTCGAGGTCAACATCTCGTGCCCCAACACCGAACACGGCAACGAGCTGTTCGCCCACGACGCGGGCATGACCGCCGAGGTGATCTCGGCCACCGCCGGCTGCGGTCGGCCCCGCTGGGCGAAGCTCAGCCCCAACGTCGGCCCGGCCCTGCCCGACATCGCGATCGCGGCCGCCGACGCCGGGGCGGAGGCGGTGACGCTGGTCAACACCTACTTCGGGCTCAGCATCGACCCGGTCACCCGACGTCCCCGCCTCGGCGCCGCCGAGGGCGGCCCGGGCCGGGCCGGCGGCGTGTCGGGCGCCGCGATCCACCCGCTGGCGGTCAAGGCGGTGGCCGACGTGCGGGCCCGGCACCCCGAGCTCCCGATCGTCGCCGCCGGCGGTGTGAGCACCGTCGAGGACGTCGTCGAGTTCCTCCTGGTGGGCGCCGGCGCCGTGCAGGTCGGCACCGCCACGTTCGCCGATCCGCGCACCTGCGGGCGACTAACCACCGAATTGTCACGCTGGTGCGCTAAACAAGGGATCGCGCGGGTGTCGGAACTCGTCGGTGCGGCGGAGCTGCACTGACCCCGGCGGCCCGATCCCACCCCCATCATCGGAACGAAGGACGAGCTGTGGCCGACACCACCACCGAGACGCCGAGCACCCTGGCCGCCGACGGTCTGCCCGCGGAGTTGCGGGAGAAGACCGCGCTCGCCCTCGACGTCGACGATCTCGTCCAGGCCAATCGGCTGGCGAAACAGCTCGCCCCGTGGTTCGGCGTGGCCAAGGTGGGCCTCGAGCTGTTCACCGCCGCCGGCCCCGACGCCGTCGGCTCGATGATCGATCTCGGCTACGACGTCTTCCTCGACCTCAAGCTGCACGACATCCCCACCACGGTCGGCAAGGCCGCCACGGTGGCCGGAGCGTTCGGCGTCAGCTACCTGACGATGCACGCCCACGGCGGGTCCGCCATGTTGCGGGCCGGGGTCGAGGGGTTCAACGAGGGAGCGGAACGGGCTGGCCTGCCGACCCCCACCTCGCTCGCCATCACCGTGCTCACGAGCGACAAGGACGCGCCCGACCACATCGTGCCCAACCGGTTGCGCACCGCCGTCGAGGCCGGCTGCACCGGCATCGTGTGTGCGGCGAGCGACCTGCGCAACATTCGCGAGATGGCACCGCGTACGATGCGTGTCGTGCCCGGCATCCGGGCCGCCGGCGCCGAGCGCCATGATCAACCCAAAGCGGTGACTCCAGCCGAGGCCTTGGCTGAAGGGGCTGACCTGTTGGTAGTCGGTCGAGCGGTGACGCTCGCCGACGATCCGGCAGCAGCCGCGGCCTCGCTGTTCGCCGACATCGCCCAGTAGCTCCGTCCGCGGAGCCGTCCCATGAGGAACACAACAGCATGCCCCAACCTCCGAAGCTGACCCCCGAACAGCGGCAGGCCGCCCTCGAGAAGGCTGCCCAGGTCCGGAAGGTCCAGAAGGAAGTCAAGATGCGGCTCAAGATGGGCAGCCTCTCGCTGTCGGAGCTGCTCGAGCTGGCCGACGGTGACGAGATCGTGGCCCGGATCAAGGTGCTGGCGGCGCTCGAGTCGTTGCCGCGCGTCGGCAAGGTGAAGGCCCGCCGCACGATGGAGGACATCGGCATCGCCGAGTCGCGCCGTCTGTCCGGCCTCGGCGACAACCAGCGCGCAGCCCTGCTGGAGGAGTTCAGCTGACAACCGACCCGCTCGTCGTCGTCGTTTCCGGCCCCGGCGGGGTCGGGAAGGGCACCGTCGTCGCCGAACTGGTTCGTCGTCACCCCACCGAGCTCTGGCTCAGCCGCTCGTGGACCACGCGCGCCCAGCGTCCGGGCGAGGCCGACGACGCCTACGTCTTCGTCGATCGCGACGCCTTCGAGGCGCGCATCGAGGCGGGGGGCTTCGTGGAGCACGCGGAGTTCCTCGGCAACTACTACGGCACGCCCACGCCCGAGGCCCCGCCCGGCAAGGTGTTGATCTACGAGATCGACGTGCAGGGGGCCCGACAGGTGAAGGCCGTCGACGACGACGCCCTGCTCATCTTCCTCCACGCACCCAGCGCCGAGGAACAACAGGCTCGTCTCCGCCATCGGGGTGACCCGGAGGAGAAGGTCCGCGAACGGGTGGCCAAGGCCGCCGAAGAAGCCCACGCCGGTGCCGAACTCGGCGCCATCGAGGTCGTGAATCACGATGTGGGCGCCACGGCCGACCGGCTGTGGGAACTGATCGATGCCGCCAACCGCCAGCGCCGCGGGGAAGCCGGATAGGCTGGAGGAGTTATGTCTTCTTACGATTCGATGATGTCGCCGCAGGTCGAGGGTCTCATGGACAAGGCCGGGTCGAAGTTCGGCCTGTGCACCCTTGCGTCGATGCGGGCCCGAGAGATCAACGCCTACTTCAACCAGCTCGGTGAGGGTCTGGGGCAGATGGTGCCGCCGCAGGTCACTTCCGTGGCCCGCAAGCCCCTCAGCATCGCGTTCGAGGAGATCGCTGCCGACAAGATCGTGCCCGTGAAGCCGCAGCCGGTCGCCGAGGCCGACGCTGGCGACGCCGACGACGACGGCGCTGCCTGAACCGACGTTTCGGTTCCGTGATCCCGGGTCTGGCGTCATGAGCCTGCCCCTCGCCGGCACACGGATCGTGCTCGGCGTCACCGGCGGCATCGCCGCCTACAAGTCGGTCGAGGTGTGTCGCCGCCTGATCGAGCTCGGCGCCCACGTCTCGCCGATCCTGACGTCGTCGGCCACCCGGATGATCGGGGCGTCGACGTTCAAGGCGCTGGCGTCCGAACCGCCGAAGTCGTCGATCTTCGACGACACCGACCCGAGCCCTCACACCACCCTCGGGCAGGCCGCCGACCTCGTGCTGGTGTGCCCGGCCACGGCGCGGATCCTCTCCGACGCCAGGACCGGCCGCTCCGCCGACCTGCTGGCGGCCACCCTGCTCGCCACCGAAGCCCCGGTGCTGATGGCGCCGGCGATGCACACCGAGATGTGGGAACACCCGGCCGTGCAGGACAACCTCGCCGTGCTGGCCGAGCGCGGCGTCCGGTTCGTCGGCCCCGACGAGGGTCCACTCGCCGGCGGCGACGTCGGCCGCGGCCGGCTCGCGGCGCCCGCCGATGTGGTCGCCGCCGCCGTGGCGATCCTCGCCCCCGCCCCCTGCGCCCCCGCCGCCCCCGATCTCGCCGGTCGCCGGGTGCTCGTCACCGCAGGCGGCACCCGC
>JBPEXC010000168.1:0-3990 GCA_052032035.1 Acidimicrobiales bacterium
ACCGTCGCTACCGGCGTGGTCGTCGGGGCCGCCGCCATCGGCGCCCAGGCGGTGTCGGTGCTCGACCTCGACCTGCCCCTCACCCAGGTCGAGGCGTGGGCCGGCGTCGCCGGCCGGACCCCGTTCGGGTGGACCGGACAGGCAATGGCCGCCGCGATCGACGGCCGCCCCGTCGCCGCACTCGGCTGGTTGGCCGCCGCCGCGGCCCTGGTGGTGGCGATGGGCCGGCTGTGGGTGTGGGTGCTCGACGGCGTGCTCGGCAACGTCGAGGAGGCCGAGGCCGCGCCGGTCCACGGTGGTCACCTGCTGCGGGCGGGCTCGTCGGGGCGGCTCGGCTGGATCGTCTTGGCCAAGGAGACCCGCTATCTGCGCCGCCATCCCCGCTACCGGGTGCAGGTGGTGAGCCAGGTGATCGTGCTCGCCATCGGTGGCACACCGTTCCTCGAGGCGGTGCTGGCCGGCGATCCGTCGGCAACCCTGCTCGGCGCCATCCCCGGCCTCACCGCCGGCATGACGGGCGCCAACCTGCTGGGCCCGGACGGGCGAGCGCTGTGGGCTGAGACGCTGGCCCTGCGGTCGCTGCGGCCGCTCATCCGGGGCCGGAGCCTGGTCTTCGTCGGCCTCGGCATGGTCCTGGCCGCGATCACCACCCTGTCGGTCGCCGCCATCACCGGCGGATGGCGCCACGTGCCGGTGGCGCTCGGCGCCGCCCTCGGCATGGCCCTGATCGGGGCCGGCACCGGCGCCCTCACGTCGACGTTCGCGTTCTCGACCTATCCCGACGACCACAGCGCCAACCTGTTCGCCTCCACCTCCCCGGGCAACGGCTGCCTCAACGCCGTCTACACCTTCGGCGGGGTGATGGTGGGCCTGGCGCTGTCGCTACCGGTGCTGCTCGCCCTCGGACGAGCCGACACCGACCGATCGGTGGCCGCGGCGATCCTGTTCGGGGCGCCGCTCGTGGGCGCGGCGATCTGGATCGCCGCCACCGCGCTGGCCGGCCGCCGCGTCGACCGCCGGACCCCCGAGATCGTGGCGGCTCTGTCAGTGGTGTGACTGTCAGTGGTGTGACTGTCAGTGGTGTGACTGTCAGTGGTGTGACTGTCAGTGGTGTGACTGTCCGTCGTGTGACCGCTCAGGTGCCGTAGCGGGCGATGCCCTCAGCGTGGCGGGCGGTGAAGAGGTCGAGCACCTCGCCCGGTTCGGCGTGCCGTCCGGTGGCGTGCTTGGAGTAGAGCAGCTCACCGTCGACCTCGACGTCGAACACCCCCTTCGAGCCGGTGATCAGCTCGAGGCCGTCGATGACGTGCTGGTAGTTGCCCAGGAGGTCAGCGGCCGTGCGCACGGCACGGCTCGAATAGTCTCAGGGAACGCAGTAGGTGATCCGGATCTGCATGCCGTCGAGGCTAGCCCACGCCCGGATCGCGGGCTCGACACAGCCACTCGACCCGGCCGCTCGGCTCAGTTGACCGTCGGGTCCTCGGGGAGGTGGGCGAACCACGCCATCTCGCCGCCCTCACGTCGCAGGACGCGAGCCCACAGGTCGTAGGGGTCGGGGCAGAACACGTCCTCGACGGTGCCCGGTGCCGTCCACCACGCACCGTTGGCCAGCTCGCCTTCGAGCTGGCCGCCGCCCCAGCCGGCGTAGCCGGCGAAGATGCGGATCTCCTCGATGCCCTCGCCCCGCACGAGCTGGGGCTGATGGTCGAGGTCGACGCTGTGGAGCCCGAGGGCGAGCTCGCCCTCGGTGGTCGACGAGCGCCCGAGCACGATCATCGCGTTGCGCTCGACGGGCCCGCCGCCGAACACGAACGGTGGGTCGGCGGCCAGCCCCTGCCAGTCGGGGAACGGGTCGCCGACCTCGAGGGTGGAGGGCCGGTTGAGGATCACGCCGAGCGCGCCGTCGTCGCCGTGTTCGAGCACGAGCGAGATCGTGCGGTCGAAGTTGGGGTCCTGCAGGATCGGTCGGCTGATCAGCAGGCGGCCGACGAGACTCATCGCCTCAGGCTGCCCCGTCCAGGATGGCCCGGCTGGCCGAGCAGCCGATCCGGGTGGCGCCGGCGTCGATCATCGCCAGGGCGGTGGCGTGGTCGCGGATCCCGCCGGACGCCTTCACGCCGAGGCGCCCGCCGACGGTGTCGGCCATCAGCCGCACCGCCTCGATCGAGGCGCCGCCGGAGGGGTGGAACCCGGTGGAGGTCTTCACGTAGTCGGCGCCGGCGGCCTCGGCCCGTCGGCAGGCCCCGACGATCTCGTCGTCGGTGAGGGCGGCCGACTCGATGATCACCTTGAGCACGATCGGCGACGGCACCGCCGCCCGCACCGCGGCGATGTCGTCCTCGACGCCGTCCCAGTCCCCGGCCTTCAGCTTGCCGAGGTCGACGACCATGTCGATCTCGTTGGCCCCGAGGTCCATCGACTGGGCGGCCTCGGCGGCCTTGACGGCCCGGTGATGGGCGCCGGACGGGAACCCGCAGACCGTGGCCACACCGGCCGAGCCGACGTGGGCCGGGAGGGGCAGCATCGAGGGCGAGACGCACACGGCCGCCACCGACAGTTCGACGGCGTCGGCGCACAGGGCCGCCACCTCGTCGCGGGTGGCGGTGGGGGCCAGCAGCGTGTGGTCGAGATACCCGGCGAGGGTGGCGCGATCCATGGCTTCACGCTACCGGCCGGGGATCGCCGTCAAGTTTCGAGCGAAACTGCCGACGTTCACTGGGTGCATCCGCACGTGAGGGAACCCCAGGATCGCGAACCAGGCGGCCGGCGCTCGATCGGCCGCGCCCTGGTGGCCGGCGTGGTCGCGGCATCGGCGGCGATCGGCCTCGGTGTCGCCCCGGCGGCCGCCCAGGACCCGACGGCCACCACGTGGGACGACACCACCTGGGAGGACGAGACCTGGGACGACACCACCTGGGACGACACCACCTGGGACGACACGACCTGGGACGATGGCTCGTGGGAGGGCGACCCGAGCGCCACCAGCCTCTACATCGACCCCGAGCTGCAGGACGACTACCAGTTCCTCGAGGACCTGCTGATCGAGAGCGGCGCCGCGGACGACCCGATGATCGCCGACGACATGGCCGACGGTCTCAGCCCCGAGGTGGTCGCCCGGCTCAACGACCTGCTCGCCGGTCCCGACCTCAGCCGTGAGCAGATCGCCGCCCCGATCGACGACCCCGGCGACCTCGACGACACGGCCCTGGCCGAGGCGATCGCCTTCAAGCTGCTCCTCGCCACCGACGCCCTCGCCGAGCTCGACGCCTTCTCGGTCGAGCCCGATCCGGTGCTCGCCCGCCTCGTGCGCGACATCCGGGACGACGTGCCGAGCGACGGCGCCGAGGACATCGACTACGTCCACTACCTCGCCGACTTCGCCGCCGAGTATCCGCTCCTGCTCACCCACCTGGAGCTCCGCGGCATCGAGCCGAGCGAGCAGCTGTGGCTGATCGACGACCTGGCGGCCGTCGGCGTGTTCGACGACGTCGACGGGTCGGCCCCGATCGAGTCGTTCGACTTCGTGCTCGCCATCGCCGACCTGGCGTTGCGCAACGGCGAACTGCCGAACGTGTTCGACGACCCGATCCTCGAACTGGTCGCCGTCGGCGCCCTCGCCGATCGCGTGGCCGGCGACGAACCCGAGATCCCGGCCACCACGACCACCACGGCGCCGCCGGCCACCGTGGCCACCAGCGAGACCGTGCCGGAGGCCCTGGCGCTCGACGACACCGACGCCGGCGCCCTCGCCGCCCTCCCGCTTGCCGCGGTCGGCGGTGGCGGGGTGCTGGCGATGGTCGTGGCGGCCTCGGCCGTCGTCGGCCTACGTCGCCGACGCGACGGCGACCCGGCGCTCACGATGACGCCCGACCCGGCCGTCCCCCCGGTCTCGCCCGCCGCCACTGCCCCGACCACTTCCTCCCCGACCGGCAGCGCCCCGACCAGTGCTGCCCAGAACGCTGCTCCCGCCGCGACCGCGCCGGCGCCGCC
>JBPEXC010000169.1:0-2492 GCA_052032035.1 Acidimicrobiales bacterium
CGCCGGCCCGCCCGACCTCTCCGGCGAGTTCGCCGGCGACTGACGCTCGGCGAGCCGGGTCACACCCGCGTCGAGGTGGCACCCGCCGGCGAGTTGGCGAACATGCGCTCGGCGTCGAAGCCGATGCGGTCGGTCGGCCGGATCTCGATGACGACCCGCCCCGGCGAGTCGAGGTGCTCGACGAAGGCGGCCTGCTTGGCGGCCGAGTCGGGCCGCACCTTGGACGCCAGGGCCGGGTAGAACCATGCCTTCACCTCGTCGGAGTCGTGCACGATCGCATCGCCCTTGTAGGTGACCGCCTGCGAGATCCCGATGTCGGTGCCCCGACTCGTGATGGCGAGGGCGACGCGCGGTCGGTCCTCGACCGCCTTCACCCGCTTGCGGCGGCGGGTGCAGGTGACCCAGAACCTGCCGTCGTGGGCCACGAAATTCATCACCACGCCCACCGGATCGCCGGTCCTGGTCGTCCACATGAAGGTGCACTCGGTCTGGGCATCGAGCAGGGTCTGCTCCCGGTCGTCGTCGAGGGAGAACATCGAGACGTCCTCGTAGGAGTTGACGTAGTCGTCGCCGCTGCCGTGGTCGTCGGCGCTGCCCGAGCCGCTCACGCGTTCGTCCGTTCGGCCGACCAGAACCGCGGCGACGCCTTGCCGTCGGGCCCCTTCACCGCATCGCTGGCGTCGATCCGATACTTGACGGCCGACCCGCCGAGGCGGGGATGCGCCCGCAGCGCCTCGCCGGTGGCGGCGAAGTTCGGGTGGTCGAAGTGGGCGGCGAGGCTGGCCTCGTCCTTCCAGAGCTCGACGATCTGGATGCGGCCCGGGAAGACCGGGTCGGCCGAGATCGTGTAGGTGAGGCAGCCCGGCTCCTCCTCGCGCGTGGCGCGCTGCAGCCCGGCGGTCGAGGCGACGAGCTCGTCGCGCACGCCGGCGGCGACGTCGATGTGGCCGATGATGGCGATCACGTGGTCCCCCTGTCGTGTCGGCGGCCCGTCGATCGGGCCGCTCGTTGACGCTCCCCGGCGACTATAGTCCGTCTCAAGTAACGTGCCAGAAGGGGGGCAAGCATGGGAAGCGTCGACTACCGCTTCGACGACGAGGTCGCGTTCGTCACCGGTGCAGCCGGCGGTATGGGTCGGGCCACGGCGGTGGCCTTCGCGCTCGCCGGCGCCCAGGTCGTGGCGGTCGACGTGAACGCCGACGGGCTGGCCAAGACCGCGGGCCTCCCGGGTGTCGAGGGTCGGATCCGGACCGTCGAGGCCGACGTGTCCGAGCCGGACGCCGTCGAGGGGGCGGTCGCCATTGCGGCGAGCCTCGGGCGGCTGACCAGCTGCGTCAACGCGGCGGCGATCGAGAACGAGGTCGGGGGGGTGTGCGAGACGACCGTCGAGGCCTTCGACCGCATGCAGGCGGTGAACCTCCGTGGCGTCTTCCTCTGCATGAAGAGCCAGCTCGAGCGGCTCCTCGAGAGCGGGGGTGGGGCGATCGTCAACATCGCGTCGACCAACTCCTATCGACCCCAGCCCCACCAGCCCGCCTACACGGCCTCCAAGTTCGGGGTGCTCGGGCTGACGAAGCAGGCGGCGATCGACTACGGCCCCCGAGGGGTGCGGATCAACGCGATCTGTCCCGGGGCGATCGACACCCCAATGCTGCGCGGGGCCATGGCGCGCCGGGGGCGGGACGCCGCCGACGTCGCCGGGCGACTGAGCCTCACCGGCGAGTTCGGCACGCCGGACGACATCGCCCAGGCGGCGCTGTGGCTGTGCTCGCCGGGAGCGGCGTACACCTTCGGACACGCCGTCGCCGTCGACGGCGGCTACCTGGCTCGCTGACGCTCGAGCAGCAGCTCGGCCAGGGCAAACGCCTGGCGGGTGGCGTGGACGACGCGCCGCGGGGCGAAGGCGTCGCCCAGGAGGTGGAGGCTGGTGCCGTCGGGGAGCACGTCGCGGAGCTCACGATGGAGCCGATCGTCGCCGACCGCCCCACAGGCCAGGACCACGGAGTCGACGTCGCTCAGCTGCCAGCGACGCGTGGCGAACGTCGAGGCGAGCGCCACCCGTCGCTCGGCCAGGGCGATCTCGGTGGCCCTGGCCATCGGCACGAACTCGACCCCGGCGTCGACGAGCATCGCGAGCATGCCCCCCTTGGAATAGCGGCCGACCAGCGGCGCCGGTTCCGGCGACTGGTGGACCAGGGTGCAGCGATGGCCCCGTGACGCCAGTTCGTGGGTGGTCGACAGCGGCGCCGGGCCGTCGTCCTCGACCACGACCACGACGTGCTCGCCGAGGCGCTCGCCACGGAGGGCCTCGGCGACGGTCACGACCCCGGGGTCGGTCGCGCCGGCGATCGGTGGGCGGCGGGGTGTGGCCCCGGTGGCCACGGCGATCGCGTCGAGCCGCTCCGTCCCGAGCAGGTCGGCGTCGACGTCGACCCCGAGCCGCACCTCGACCCCCAGCCGCCGGAGCCGGTCGCGTTGGTGGTCGATCCAGC
>JBPEXC010000017.1:0-2026 GCA_052032035.1 Acidimicrobiales bacterium
AAGGGTTCGGCCATCCCGGCCAGCTCCAGCATCACGTAGCCGTGCACGGTGGCCCACACCCGCATGGCCTCGTGGCGCGCCTCGGCGCCACCGAGGTCGCGGCGCCCCGCCACCCACTCGACGAGGTGGGTGAAGGCGATGTCGGCCACCGCCTTGGCGTCGTCGCCGGGCTCGAAGCCCGGCACGGCCCCGCCGAACATCACCAGGTACTGGGTCGGGTTGGCCAGCGCCCAGTCTCGGTACGACGCCGCGGCCACCAGGTCGTCGCCGGCGGCGAACCCCGCGACCAGGGCGGCGTCGAAGCTGCGGAACCCGTCGACGAAGATGGCCTCGACGAGGCCCTGCTTGCCGCCGAACCACGTGTAGACCCCGGTCGTCGAGCAGCCCGCCCCCTTGGCCACGGCCCGCACGGTCAGCCCCGACGCGCCCTGGGTGCGCAGTACGTCGAGGGCCGAGGCGAGGATCCTGGCCCGCTGATCGTCGGGCTCGGTCGACGTTGGGGTTGACACCTTCGACGGCATGTAACAAAGTTATGCCCGTAACAAAGTTACGCCACCCCAGGAGCCAGCCGTGACCACGACGACGACCACCAACCCCTATCTCGAGGGCAACTACGCCCCGGTCACCGAGGAGGTGACCGCCTTCGACCTGGCCGTCGAGGGCGAGCTGCCGGCCGAGCTCGACGGCCGCTACGTGCGCAACGGCCCCAATCCCTCGGGCGAGGTCGACCCCGAGACCCACCACTGGTTCCTGGGCGACGGCATGGTGCACGGCATCCGGCTCGGCGACGGCAAGGCCCAGTGGTACCGCAACCGCTACGTCGGCTCGGGGGCGCTGGCCGCCACGATCGGCCGCCCCGACATCGAGGGCCCCAACTGGACCGGCCAGTCGTTCGGCCCCAACACCAACGTCGGCGGCTGGGCCGGCCGCACCTGGGCGATGGTGGAGGCCGGGGGCGTGCCCGTCGAGCTGACCGACGAGCTCGAGTCGGTGTGCCGCAACGACTTCTTCGGCACCCTGCCCGGCGCCTTCAGCGCCCACCCCAAGTTCGACGCCCAGCGCCGTGAGCTCCACGCGATGTGTTACGCCTGGCCCCACTGGCCCGACTTCGTGCAGTACGTCGTCGTCGGCGACGACGGGCTGGTGACGCGCACGGTCGACATTCCGGTGCCGGGCATGACGATGGTGCACGACATGTCGCTCACCGAGCGCTTCGCCGTGCTCTACGACCAGCCGGTGACCGTCGACTTCGACCTCGTCGCCACCCGACCGTTCCCGTTCTCGTGGAACCCCGACTACGGCAACCGGGTCGGGCTACTCCCCCGCGACGGTGACGCCGACGACATCACCTGGGTCGACGTGCCCCTCGGCTACTGCTTCCACCCGCTCAACGCCTACGACGCCGCCGACGGCTCGGTCGTGCTCGACCTGTGTCTCTACGACCAGATCTTCGCCGACGACCGCAACGGCCCCTTCGGCGAGGGCGGCTCGAGCGTCGGCGGCCTCCGCCTCGAGCGGTGGACGATCGACCCGGTGCGCCGCACGGTGTCGACCACGGTGATCGACGACCGGGCCAACGAGTTCCCCCGCCACAACGGCGCGGTCGGCGGGCTCCCCTACCGCTACGGCTACACGACGGCGCCGGCGTGGGAGACCGGGGCGGCGTGGCCCACGATCAAGCACGACCTCACCACCGGCGAGCGCACCCAGTTCGACCACGGGCCGGGCCGGGCCGCCGGCGAGCCGGTGTTCGTCGCCCGAGCCGGTGGGGACGGGTCGGAGGACAGCGTTGCCGAGGACGACGGCTGGCTGGTGATGTTCGTGCACGACCTCGGCACCGAGTCGACCGACTTCGTCGTGCTCGACGCCCAGGACCTCGGCCGGGGCGAGGTGGCCAAGGTCCGCCTCCCCCAGCGGGTGCCGTTCGGCTTCCACGGCAACTGGATCCCGGCCTGACGGCACCCGACTGACCGCACCCGGCTGACGCCGACCACTGCGCAAAACCTCGTGACGCTGGAGCCCGGAT
>JBPEXC010000170.1:0-6668 GCA_052032035.1 Acidimicrobiales bacterium
TTCGCCGACCTGTGGGAGATCGTCGCCGCCGAGCGGCCCGACGCCCGGGCCCAGGTGCAGGGCGACCGGGTCTTCACCTGGCGTCAGTTCGACGAGCGGGCCGACGGCCTCGCCGCCGCCATGCTCGCCGCCGGCGTCGACGCCCAGGACAAGGTGGCCCAGTACCTCTACAACTGCCCCGAGTACCTCGAGGGCGTCTTCGCCAGCTTCAAGGCAGGGCTGGTGCCGGTCAACACCAACTACCGCTACGCGGATGCCGAGCTGCGCTACCTGTGGGACAACTCCGACGCCGCCGTCGTCATGTTCCACGGCACCTTCGTCCCCACGATCGACCGGATCCGCGACGACTGCACCAAGGTGAAGCTCTGGCTCCACGTCGACGACGGCTCCCACCCGTGCCCGGCGTGGGCCACCCCGTGGGAGACGGCCGCCGCCACCGCCAACGACGGCCGGGTGCAGGGCCCGTGGGGTCGCCACGGCAGCGACCTCTGGCTGCTCTACACCGGCGGCACCACCGGCATGCCGAAGGGCGTGATGTGGGCCCAGCAGTCGCTGATCGACCTCGTGACCCGCACCGCGGCGGTGCGCCTCGCCGACGCCGGCGACCTGCCGGCGTGGCGGGAGACGATCGCCTCGGGCACGGGGGCCGGCGTGCTCCTCCCCGCTGCGCCCCTGATGCACGGCACCGGCCAGATCGGCTCGATGCGAGCCCTGACCGACGGCGGCTGCATCGTGACGATGACCGATCGCTCCTTCGACGCCGCCCGGGCGCTCGACGTGGTGGAGCGCGAGGGCGTCACCTCCCTCGCCATCGTCGGCGACGCCTTCGCCCGCCCGATCCTGGCCGCCCTCGACGCCGAGCCCGACCGCTGGGACCTGTCGAAGGTGGCCCGCATGGGCAGCTCGGGCGTGATGTGGAGCCAGCCCGTGAAGCAACGCCTCCTCGAGCACATCCCCCAGCTGATGATCGCCGACTCCCTGGCGTCGTCGGAGGCGCTCGGCATCGGCACCAGCGTGACGACCAAGGACAGCGTGGCCGAGACCGCCAAGTTCTCCCTCGGCCCCTCCGCGGTGGTGATCGCGGATGACGGCACCCTCGTCGAGCCCGGGTCGGGCGACGTCGGCCGGCTCGGCATCCGGGGCGTGATGCCCGAGGGCTACTACAAGGACGAGGTGAAGACCGCCACGACGTTCCCCGTCATCGACGGGGTGCGCTACTCGGTGCCCGGCGACTACGGCATCGTCGAGGCCGACGGCTCGATCACGCTGCTGGGGCGGGGCTCGGTGTGCATCAACACCGGCGGCGAGAAGGTCTTCCCCGAGGAGGTCGAGGAGGTGCTGAAGCAGCACCCGGGCGTCGTCGACGCCATCGCCGTCGGCGTGCCCGACGAGCGCTTCGGCCAGATCATCGCCGCCGTCGTCGAACCGACCGCCACCAACACCGCCGACGGCGAGGCCCTGATCGACCACGTGAAGACCCACCTCGCCCGCTACAAGGCGCCGCGGCACGTCCTGTTCACCGAGTCGCTCACCCGAGCGCCGAACGGCAAGATCGACTACAAGAAGTGGACGGGGTTCGCCCAAGACCAACTCGGCGTCACCGCCTGATCGCCACCGCCCCGGGAGCACCGCGACTCGTTTGGGAGTCGAAGCTCGCGCGCCCCTATGCTCGACCCGTTCAATCGACCCGCTTCAACGGGGAAACACGGGAAAGAGCTGAGACAGATGGATTTGGGATTCGATGGCAAGGTCGCAGTGATCACGGGCGCCGGCGGTGGCCTGGGCCGTGAGCACGCGCTCGAGTTCGCCCGCCGTGGCGCTCGCGTCGTCGTCAACGACCTCGGTGGCGCCGTCGACGGTTCCGGCAGCTCGGCCACCGCGGCCGAGAAGGTCGTGGCCGAGATCGAGGCCCTCGGCGGCGAGGCCATCGCCAACGCCGACTCGGTGTCGACCCCCGAGGGCGGCGAGAACATCATCAAGTCGGCCGTCGACGCCTTCGGCCAGGTCGACATCGTGGTCAACAACGCCGGCATCCTGCGCGACAAGACCTTCCACAAGATGGAACCGGCCGAGGTCGAGGCCGTCCTCGACGTCCACCTCCGCGGCGCCTTCTACGTCACCCTCCCGGCGTGGAAGCTCATGCGCGACCAGGGCTACGGCCGCGTGATCAACACCTCGTCCAACTCGGGCCTCACCGGCAACTTCGGCCAGGCCAACTACGGCGCCGCCAAGCTCGGCGTCGTCGGCCTCACCCGGGTGCTCGCCGCCGAGGGCGCCAAGTACAACATCAAGGTCAACGCGATCGCCCCGGTCGCCAAGACCCGCATGACCGAGGACCTCCTCGGCCCGATGGCCGACAGCCTCGCCCCCGAACTGGTCACCCCCGTGGTGATCTACCTCTGCCACGAGAGCAACGAGACCACCGGCTGCGTCTACTCCGCCGCCGGCGGCACGATCGCCCGCTACTTCATCGGCCTCACCCAGGGCAAGCACTTCGGCGCCGAGATCACCGCCGAGGCCGTGCGTGACGACTGGGCCGCCGTCAACGACGAGGAGGGCTACATCGTCCCCTCGGGCCCCGGCGACGAGTTCGGCAAGCTCATGAAGATGTGGCAGGCCTGAGGGCCCTCGCCCACCCGAGGACGTCGCCCTGACTGACTTCCTGGATTCCGCGCCGGTCCGGCGCTTCGATGACGGAGTGGATCGCCTGTTCGATCCACTCCGTCGTCGCGCCGCGGCCGATGCGATCTTCTACAACGCGTCGAAGTTCGCCGAGTTCTCCCTCGGCTGGCACGCCCTGTCGCTCCTCGGCGCCGCCGTCTCACCGGCCCTGCGCCCCCACGCCGCCCGCATGATCGTGTCCCTCGGGGTCGAGTCGCTGGTGGTCAACCAGGGCATCAAGCGCATCTTCCGCCGCGAACGCCCCGACCTGATCGAGGGCTCGCCCCACCTGCGTCGTCCAACGACCCACAGCTTCCCGTCGGGTCACGCGTCGTCGGGGGCGATGGCGGCTGTGCTGCTCAGCGACGCCGTGCCCCGGCTGCGGCCGGTGTGGTGGACCGCGGCCGCCGTCGTGGCCACCAGCCGGGTCCACACCCGGATGCACCACGCCTCCGACATCACCGCCGGCGCTGTCGTCGGCGCCCTCTTCGGGCGGCTGGCGAAGCGCGCCTGGCCGCTCTGAGACCGGGGATGCGACGGGTGAGACAACTCGTTTGGTTCGTGAAGCACAGCGCTACGGTGCTGTGGATGCGGGCGTCCGGGATGCACACAGATGGTTGTCACTCGACGACCCTGGGGCGCGTTCTGTCGTGAGCGACATCCTCGTGAAGGCGTCGAGCGACGACGTCGGGTTGCGTCGCGAGTCGACGGTCGACGTCGGCGGTGTGCCGGTGTGGCTGGCACGCCTGCACCAGAGCCTGCCGGCCGGGGTGCAGCTGCGCCTCAGCGTCGAGGGCGACCTGCCGGTCCCTCGCGAGACGCTCCTCGAGGGCGCCGGCTTCCGGGAGCAGGGCTCCAACTTCGTGCGCGAGGCGACCCTGCCCGACATCGTCGCCCCCAACATGCGGGCCCTGGTCTGCGGGCTCAACCCGAGCCTCCACGCCGCCGAGGCCGGCGTCGGGTTCGTCAGCCCGTCGAACCGGTTCTGGCCCGCCGCCATCGCGGCCGGGGCCGTCACCGCCGACCGCAAGCCCTTCGACGCCCTCCTCGAGCACCGCGTCGGCTTCACCGACCTGGTGAAACGCGCCACCGCCCGAGCCGACGAGGTGACGAAGGCCGAGTTCGCCGCCGGCTACAGCCGGATCGAGCGGCTGGTCGGCTGGCTCCGCCCGGAACGCCTGGTCGTGGTCGGCATCACGGGCTGGCGAGCGGCCACCGGCGACAGCGGCGCCAACGCCGGCTGGCTGACGGCCACGATCGGCACCACGCCGGTCTACCTGATGCCCAACCCGAGCGGCCTCAACGCCCACGCCACGCTCGAGTCGCTCACCGAGCACCTCCGCACGGCGCTCGGGCCGGTGCCGGCCTCGGCCTGAACCCGGCCTCAAGGTGGACCCCGAGCGCGTCGTTGCCTCTGGGGACGTGGACCCCTTCGAGCGCTTCTCCCCCGACGACGCCGACGCCGATCGCCTGCGCGCCACCCGCCCGGCGGTGACGCGGCGAGCGGTTGCGGCCAGCCGGCGTTCCCGGCTCCTGAGTCGCGTCGCCACCGGCACGACGCTCGCCGCGGTCTGTGGCGCCGTCGGCGTGGTCGTCGGGATCGCGGTCGGTGCGCCCCCGGTCACCCTCGACGCCCTCACCCCCGCCGCGTCCGACGACGCCCCGACGGTGGCCGCACTGGTCGAGCGGGGCGACACGGTCAGCTACGAGTCCCCGGCGATCGCCGAGCTCGTCACCCCGATGGTCGAGGGGTTCCCCTACGAGTGGGAGACGAACCTGCCCGAGTGGACGATCGAGTTCGTCGCCGGCGACGACCGAATCGCCGGCTACACGTGGAGCCGCGAGCACCGGATCGAGATCTTCGTCCGCTCCGACAGCACCGCCGCCAGCCTCGAGCGGGTGCTGGCCCACGAGATCGGACACGCCATCGACGTGTCGCTCAACGACACCGGCGAGCGCGAACGATGGCAGTCGGTGCGCGGCATCGAGGACGACCCGTGGTGGCCCGACAGCGGCGCCGCCGACTTCGAGACCGGCGCCGGCGACTTCGCCGAGAGCTTCGCCTACCTGCTGAGCGGCGACGAGGACGACTTCAAGGCCCGCCTGGCCGCCCCGCCCGACGAGACCGCGCTCGCGCTCCTCGAGGAGCTGATCGAGCCCTGACCTCGTCGGGCCGGCATGCCGTATTCCTGGCGGCTTGCGGGATCCCTGGCGGGTGACCCTCAGCTCTCGAGGGCGTCGGGACCGCTGATCGTCTCGTCGTCGTCGCCGTCGATCTTGTCGGCGAGGTCGTGGACCTTGTCGAGCTGGTCGCTGAACTTGCCGCCGGTGGCGGAGTCGGCGGCGTCGGCGGCCTTGTCGAGGGCGTCGGAGGCGACGTCGCCCGCCTTCTCGGCCACGTCACCGGCCTTGTCGGCCACGTCGCCCGCCACGTCCTTGGCCTTGTCGAGGGTGTCGCCGGCCACGTCGCCCGCCTTCGACGCGAGGTCGCCGGCCTTGTCGCCGGCGCCTCCCAGCAGCCCC
Organism: Acidimicrobiales bacterium; assembly: GCA_052032035.1. GTDB lineage: Bacteria > Actinomycetota > Acidimicrobiia > Acidimicrobiales > SZUA-35 > JAWSVN01. The sequence continues at coordinate 5,185 of JBPEXC010000170.1, forward strand.
TTGATCTTGTCCATCACGCCCATCGTGGTTCTCCTTTGTGCGGGCCCGTCCGGACGCAACGCCCACGACGGTGCACGCCATTGTGCACCTTTTTGGCGCGGTAGGTGTGCGGACCGACTTCTCGTGTCACCCTGGGAATCCAGCCACGACGACCAGCCGTGACGACCAGCCACGACGACCGACACGACCGCCTGCGGGCAGGAGACGATTGAGCACCACGATGGAACGGAACCCGGGCGAACTCTTCATCGGTGAGACGATCGACGACGACGGCAAGCGAGACGGCTCGCCGGTGTTGCTCGACTCGGCCGACTTCACGACCCACGGCGTGATCGTCGGCATGACCGGCTCCGGCAAGACCGGCCTCGGCGTGGTCCTCCTCGAGGAGGCCCTGATGTCGGGCATCCCGGTGTTGGCGATCGACCCCAAGGGCGATCTCGGCAACCTGGCCCTCAACTTCCCCGACCTCAATCCGGCCGACTTCGAACCGTGGATGGACGAGGGCACCGCCCGGGTCGAGCGGATGACCGTCGGCGACATGGCGGCCAAGACCGCCAAGATGTGGCGCGACGGGCTCGCGACGTGGGACATGGACGGCGCCGACATCGCCCGCCTCGGCCAGGCCGCCGAGCCGACGATCTTCACGCCGGGCTCCACCTCCGGCGTGCCGGTCAACGCCCTCGGCCGCCTCAGCGTGCCCAACTCCGACGACCCGAGCGTGCGCCAGGACGAGGTCGACGCCACCGTCGCCGGCCTCCTCCAGCTGGTCGGCGTCGACTCCGACCCGCTGTCGGGGCGTGAGCACATCCTGCTCGCCAACCTGATCACCCGGGCCTGGGACGCCGGCACCGACCTCGACATGCCGACGCTGCTCACCCAGCTGATGGATCCCCCGATCCGCAAGCTCGGCGTACTCGACCTCGACACGTTCTTCCCGCCCAAGGACCGCCAGGCCCTCGCCCTCAAGCTCAACGGCCTGCTGGCGTCGCCCAGCTTCGCGGCGTGGGCCGAGGGCGAACCGCTCGACATGTCGACCCTGTTGTGGAAGGCCGACGGCACGCCGCGGGCCGCGATCATGTCGCTCGGCCATCTCGACGAGAACGAGCGCCACTTCGCCATCACGCTCATCCTCAGCCGCCTGATCTCGTGGATGCGGGCGCAGTCGGGCACCGGCGAGCTGCGGGTGCTGGTCTACATCGACGAGGTGATGGGGCTGGCGCCGCCCAACGGCAACCCGGCGCCGAAGAAGCCGATCCTCACCCTCCTCAAGCAGGCCCGCGCCTTCGGCGTCGGCCTCGTGCTGTCGACCCAGAACCCGGTCGACCTCGACTACAAGGCGATCTCCAACGCCGGCACCTGGTTGATCGGTCGCCTCCAGACCGAGCAGGACAAGAACCGGCTGATCGACGGGCTCCGGGCCGCCGACGGCGCGGTCGACGTCGCCGAGGTCGAGCGCCGCATCTCCGGCCTCGGCAAGCGCCAGT